>JARRJE010000215.1:0-4295 GCA_037379765.1 Deltaproteobacteria bacterium | reverse complement strand
GGAACGACTACGACATGCAGGTTCCAGCGCCGTTCGCCGAGGCCGTCGATGCCCGCATGGCGGAGATCATGAAGGACCTCGTAGGTCAGGGTGTCTGGATACGCACTCGTGGTGCTCGGATGTCCGATCCGCCCGAATCGACCTTGGACAGCAGCAACACTGAGCCAGGCGACCGTCTGATTCTCTCAACGGTTCATTCCGCCAAGGGGCTGGAGTGGGATACGGTATTCATCATCCACTTGACCGACGGCAAATTCCCTTCGGCTCAGGCGGTCGCGGCCGAAGAGCGGGAAGAAGAACGCCGCCTGCTCTATGTGGCCGCTACGCGGGCCCGCAACCAGCTTTACTTCGTTTACCCACGGGAGGTGATGACCCCGGACAGGCTCATGAGCCGGGGCACCATCTCACCTTTTCTCGCCGAGCTGCCGCCCGACCTGATCGCCGGCGCCAGCCGGCCGGCTCCGATTGGCCCTGCCGGGAGGCCCCCCGGGGCGAGGACCCCGGCCCTGGATCAGGCCGCTCTTGAGCCGGGCGTCTCGGTGCGCCATCCCTTCTTCGGCGAGGGGAAAGTGGAGGCGGTGAGCGGCCCACGGACGGTCGAGGTTTTCTTTCCCCGGCACGGAAGCAAGAAGCTTCACCTGGACTATGCCAAACTGGAGCTCATCTAATGGCAAACGTCCTCAGGTCCACAATCTGCTATGTCAGCGATCCTTTTGCGGACCCGGTGGCTAGCGGGAAGGCCGCTTTGTCGGCACCGCTGCCGGCGGTCCGCCTTTACTGTTCATTAGATGAATGGCGAACCTGGAAGGTCGCTCTTTCTTCCTGCAGACCGGAATCTTCGCCCATCTTTGGCCTTTGAGAACGTTTCTAGTTGCAGGAAGCCATTCCCGGGAGAGGTTGCGACTGATGGATTACCGACAGGCTTGGCATTTCCTGGACGGGCTCCAGTTCTTCAAGATCAAGCTGGGACTGGAGAGTATGAGCCGGTTTCTCGACGATCTGGGTCAGCCCCAGCGGTGCCTTCGGTTCGTGCACGTGGCCGGCACAAACGGCAAGGGCTCGGTGGCCGCTTCTCTGGCGGCGGTGCTCGCCCGTGCCGGTTACCGTACAGGGCTTTATACCTCGCCGCATCTCAGCTCGGTGCGAGAGCGATTCCGTATTAATGACGAGTACATCTTTCGCGAGGAGTTCGCCCGGCATGTCACCCGGATTCATGAGATCCTCGCCGGCCGGCAGATCACCTATTTCGAGCTCACCACCGCCTTGGCCTTGCTCTGGTTTGTCGATCGGCAGGTGGATGTAGCTATCATGGAGGTGGGGTTGGGCGGCCGGCTGGACGCCACCAACGTCATCACGCCCCTAGTGGGGGTCATCACCAACGTCAGCATGGATCACGAGGCCTATCTCGGCACCACCCTGGAAGAGGTGGCTCGAGAGAAAGCGGGGATCGTCAAGCCGGGTGTGCCGATGGTAGCAGGCGTCGATAACGACGACAGCCGGAGGGTGGTGGTGAAGGCTTGCCGTGAGCGAGGGGCTGATCTCTATCTTCTCGGCAGGGATTTTCAGGCTGAACCGGAGGAAAACGGCTGCTGGCGATATCATCCCTTGGCCGGAGGGCCACCGTTGACGGGAATCGAGTATCGGCTTGCCGGCGGACACCAGCTCGCCAATGGCGCCTTAACGCTTGCCACCTTGGAGCTTTTGGCCCGCAGGGGGTTGCCGGTGTCAGCGGCTGCCATTCGTGCCGGATTGCGGGAGGTGCAGTGGCCGGGGCGTCTGGAATATCTCGAGCTGCCTCCAGCGGACGGAGATCCTCCTATGAACGGTTTTCGGCATCGCTATCTGCTCGACGGCGCCCACAACCCGGCCGGAGTGCAAAGCCTGGTCGCGACCCTAGAGGCGTTTCCCCACCGGATGTTGATTCTGGTCTGGGCGAGCATGGCCGACAAAAAAGTTTCACCGATGCTCGCGGCAATGGCCCCCTTGAGTCACCATCTGCTCCTCACCCGACCGGAGACGGAGCGATCCGCTGCGCCGGAACAGCTTCTGACTCTGCTGTCGGAAGAAGCCCGGATGCGGGCCGAATGCGTGGGGGCGGTCTCGGCGGCCCTTGACCGGGCCCGGGAGCTGGCCACTGCTGAAGACCTTATCTGCATTGCCGGATCCCTGTATCTGGTTGGGGCGGCGAGGAAATTACTGATGGGGGAGCTCGTTGTCGATGAATGATGCGGATTTCAGCCTGGAAGGAATCGACGAGACCGCCATCCGTCGAGAGCGGGCCAAGGCCCGCGATTTGCGCAAGACCAGATGGTGGCAGCAGAAGATCGCCAAGGGTGTATGCCATTACTGCGGCCGGCGGATAAGTCCCTCCGCACTCACCATGGACCACCTCGTGCCCCTGAGCCGCGGCGGCCGCAGCTCCAAGGCCAACCTGGTTCCTACCTGTAAGGAGTGCAATACGAAAAAGCGAACCCTGTTGCCGCTCGAATGGGAAGAGTATATGGCCCGGCTTGAAGAAGAGAGGGAGGAGTCCGGCAGGTAAGCTACTCGGCTTGCTGGCACTGCGTCCAGTCGCCCAAACAAATTCCGATCTCTCGGGCGGTGAGGATCTTGTCGCTGTTGAGAGGGACTTTTTTGCGCGATTTTATGGCCTGTTCCAAGGGGACGGCCACCATGTCCGGAGTGGCCAGAGCCACCATGTGGTCGAAGGTGCCAGCCTCGGCAAGCCGCACAGCCGCCGCCCCGAAGCGCAACGCCAGCAGTCGGTCAAAAGTGGTGGGGGTGCCGCCCCTTTGCAGGTGGCCCAATACTAGGGAGCGGGTGTCCTTTTCGGTGCGGAGCCGGATTTCATTGGCCACCCATTCGCCGATTCCTCCCAGTATGTCCTCTTCCCTCCCGACCTCGCCACGGCCCTTCGTGATCACCTCCTGATTGACAGCCCTCGCCCCTTCTGCCACGACAACGATGGCATAGTGCTTATCGTGAAGTTCGTTATCTCCGATCTTTTCACACACCGCTTCCATCTCGAAGGGGATTTCCGGGACGAGGATGACGTCGGCCCCGCCCGAAATACCGGAGTTGATGGCGATCCATCCCGACTCCCGGCCCATCACCTCCACCACCATGACCCGATCGTGGGATTTGGCGGTGGAATGGAGCTTATCCAAGGCCTCGGTGGCGGTGGAAACCGCGGTATCGAAGCCGAAGGTGCGCTGGGTGGCTTCCAAGTCGTTATCGATCGTTTTGGGCACGCCGATCACCGGCATCCCTTTTTCCTTGGCAAAACGATGGGCGATTTCCAGGCTGCCGTCGCCCCCAACGGCAATATGACAAAAGAAACCCATTCGCAGAAAGTTCTTCATGACCCGATCTGAGACATCGTGGATCTGGTATTCGCCGGCCAGATTCCGGACCGGCATGGCAAAGGGGTTTCCCTTGTTGGTGGAGCCGAGGATGGTGCCGCCGGTAGGAGTGATATCCTCTACTTTGTGGGGAGTAAGCCGCACCAGTTCATCGAGATCGAGCAATCCCAGATAACCACTTCGGCTCCCATAAACTTCCCATCCGCGGGAATGGGCGGCATTGACCACTGCGTAAATAACCGCGTTCAAGCCCGGCGCATCGCCGCCGCCTGTAGAGATGACCAATTTTTTCATAACCATCCTCTATAGTCCTCAAAAAGAGGTGTGCATGATAAGAGTGGCGCCTCTTTCTTTTGTTTTTTTCGGAGAAAATAATTCCTTTCTTTATCAATTATTCAGGAATTCCTCAGAATCAGGGCTATTGACGTATATTTTCATGGCGTTTACAATTGAAATTTATTATGTTCTTGTGAAAAGATCATCGCTATTCCCATTCTTACTATCTCCGATATCAAGAATTCTTTTTTCCCCATCCAAAAGATAGGAGGTGAAGCTCGTGTTGGAAGTAACCGAACTGGCACAAAAAAATCTCAAAGAATATTTGGCGCAACACAATATTGACTCCCCCATTCGTGTTGCCATCATGCAGGGTGGCTGAGCCGGGCCCTCCTTGGGCTTGGCTCTGGATGAGCCAAAAGAAAACGACGAAGTCTTCGATCTCGATGGATTGAAGTTTCTCGTGGATAAAGGCCTGATCAACAACTGCCGTGAGATCAAGGTCGATTTCATTGATGCCGGTCCGCGCTCCGGTTTCTCTATTTCCTCGCCGGTGCCATTGAGCGGCGCCGGTTCCTGCGCAAGTTCCTGCGGCTCGGGCGGATCCTGTGGCTGCTGAAAATATTTTTTCGAGATTTCTGCCCCCGGCTGCACCGG
>JARRJE010000214.1:0-6486 GCA_037379765.1 Deltaproteobacteria bacterium | reverse complement strand
AAATCCGCCACGTTGGCCACCGGCATCTCGCCGCCGTCTTTTAGGATGCCGATCACCTCGATATCACAGTTGGCGGCCCTCCTGATCTTGACCATCGTGCGGAGCTCCTTCCCCACACCCGAGCAGAAAAGAACCCCGTGCCAATGGCCGAAGCTCAGCACCAGGAGGGTCGTGGCCTGGGCATCCGGCAGCTCAGGCATGCCGACTGTCCGAAAGGAAATCACCGGGAGAACCAATTTCTTGAGCTTCCGGCCAGGGATGGAGGCGAGCATGCCCTCAAACTGTCCTGACAGGCTGGAGAATAATCGGGTGAAATCCCCTAGGGGCACGAGTCCTTCCCGCAGGTACTTTTCTCTGGATGCCGACGCCAGCGGCCGAATCATGGCAATGGCCTCCTCCGGCAGGCCGATGCACCGGTCTTCAATGATGATCTCCCTCAGATCAGTTGGGGGGCACTTTACATATTCCGTTCTGGTTCCGGCGTCGGGTGGCGTAGATCGGCCCTGATCGGCCGCGGCCGCTGGTTGCTTCGCAGGCAAAACAGGGGCCGGAGACACTTGCAGAAGTCCTTTGCGCAATGGTGCCGCCGCTTGGAGGAGGTTCTGGAGGACGGCGCCCACCTCTTCGGCCTGCTGCAGAGTCCGGTTTAAATCGGCAAGGAGGTCCGCCGCTTCTGTCGATGCAGGATTCCCCGGATGATCCTTCTCTGACGCAGGCTCCCGGACCATCTGCGGCTCCTCGTCTTTAGATTCGGGGGATTCGGCTTGGGCAAGGCGTACTACCCGTTCTTGCCCGACCCGATCAGCAGCGTTCTGGCCGGATGGCCGCCGATTACGGTGGCTCTTGATTTTCTCTTTCAGCCTCTGGAAATGGGCAAAATCCTTCTTGAACAGCCGTTTTTCCTGCTCGGGGTCATAATTGACATCCTCATAGAGGTTCACCACATCGGCCATGGCCTCTTTGAGAAAATCGATCGAATCCGGCGGGCTGTGGTCACCATGGACTTTGATGTACTGCAGGACATTGCCGGCCATGGTGAGAATGGCCTTGAGTCCCTTGCGGTTCGGGAACCGCTTTTCAAGACAGGAGAAGGCCTCCGCCAGCGATTCGATCCGCCGCGCGTTGAGGCGCCAATCCGGTGCGATGATTTCCGCTTTCACCCGCTGGACGGCTTCTTCGATCGTCAACTCCAACGGCTGACCTCCGGGAATGAGATGAAGGTTGGCCTTGCTCCCTCCGGCCGGTGAACAGGAAGGGTGCAAAATGAACGGCAAGCTTGTATAGTGGCGCTGTACGTTTCACAGACACCGCTTCTTCGCGCAGCCACTCCTGCCCGCAGGAAAAACGATCGGCGGCCACCTGTGATCGGATACGGAGCGCAGGGGTTCCGGAACGGCAACGCCCGGAACGTTTCCGTAAGGAATACCAGTTCAAAGATAACTTCTTTTTCGTCTCTGTAAACTTAAAAAGAAAAGTGTTTCATGCCCCAATATTTCATTGCGGCCCTGACCTTTGTCTTCGGGGCAATTGTAGGCAGCTTTCTCAATGTGGTGATCCTTCGGCTACCTGAGGAAGGTCGCTCCATCGTCTTCCCCGCCTCCCACTGCCCCAAATGCGGGCAGCCGATCAGGTGGTACGACAACATCCCGATTCTGAGCTTCCTCCTGCTCAGGAGACGATGCCGCCATTGCCGGCAGCCTATCTCCTTCCAGTATCCGTTGGTGGAGCTGATCATGGCTCTTCTCTCTTTGGGCCTGTTCCAAAAATTCGGCCCGGGAACGGTTTACGCTGTCTATTTCCCTTTCCTCGCTTCCTTGCTGGCGATCATTTTCATCGACATCCGCCATCAAATCATCCCGGACCTCATCAGCCTTCCCGGTATCGCCTTTGGCTTTCTGCTGGCCTTCGTCAATCCCCTCGTCAGATGGCAGGATGCCGGCCTGGGACTCCTGCTAGGCGGCGGCAGTCTTTATCTGGTGGCTGCCGGCTATTACCTGTTCACGCGCCGGGAAGGCATGGGCGGCGGCGATATCAAGCTGCTGGCCATGATCGGGGCCTTTCTTGGCTGGCAGTCCCTGCCTTTCGTCATCTTCAGTAGTTCCCTCACTGGCTCCATCGTCGGCATCGGCGCCATGATCAAACAGCGCAAAGGCGGGCAAACGGTCATCCCTTATGGTCCCTTTCTGGCAGTCGGCTGTGGCATTTGCCGTAAGAAAGATGTAAATTCCTTTTCCAATAAATGGTAGGCTCGTCGGCGCGAGCTTTTTTGATCAGGATGGAGGTCACGATTGGAAAACGATATTTCACAGGTGCTGCTGGTTGACGACGATCCCCTCCTGCGCGAGGTCATAACGGCCCTGCTCGCCGGCCGGGGCTACCGGGTGGACACCGCCGGCAATGGCCAGGAGGCCCTCGAAAAGGTCAAAGGCCAAACATACGACCATATCCTGACCGACATCAATATGCCTGTGATGGACGGCCTCACCTTTCTCAAAGAGCTCAAACAGAAGGGCATCGAAACGAGTGTCGTCGTCATCTCGGCCCACACCGACATGGATCACGTAGTCCAGGCCATGCAGCTTGGAGCCAGGGACTATATCGCCAAGCCGTTTCAATCCGATGATGAAATCCTTCTCACCCTCAAGAAGGTGGAAGAGCGGGACCGTCTGGAACGGGAAAATGTCCGGCTGCGCCGGGAGGTGGAGCAAAAGTACACTTTTTCGAACATCGTGGCCAAAAGCAGCAAGGTCACCTCGATTTTTGACACCGTTACCAAGATTGCAGACTACAAAACCACCGTTCTCGTCACCGGCGAATCGGGCACCGGCAAGGAGCTCATCGCCAGGGCCATCCATTACAACAGTAGCCGCCGGGACATGCCCATGGTGGGGATCAACTGCGGCGGCATTCCCGAGACCCTTTTGGAAAGTGAGCTTTTCGGGTACGTCAAGGGAGCTTTCACCGATGCCTATCGGGGCAAGAAAGGTCTGTTCGAGGAGGCCAACGGCGGAACGCTTTTCCTGGACGAGATCGGCGAGATGCCTTTATCACTCCAGGTCAAGCTTCTGCGCGCCCTCCAGGAGGAGGAGATCCGGCCCCTGGGCGATACCCGGGCGGTGAAGCTCGATGTGCGGATCATCGCTGCGACCTCCAAAAACCTGCGGGACGAGGTGAAAAACGACCAGTTCCGCGAGGACCTGTTCTACAGGATCAACGTGCTCACCATCGAGATGCCTCCGTTGCGCGAACGCAAAGAGGATGTCCCGTTGCTGGCCAACCACTTCATCGAGAAATTCAATAAACGACTGGGCCTGGCGATCGAGAAAATGGACAATGAATGTCTGGAGCGACTGCTGGAATATTCCTGGCCGGGCAACGTGCGGGAGTTGGAAAACGCCATCGAGCGGGCAATGGTGCTCTCTGAAGGCAAAGTGCTCACAGCCGACAATCTGCCCCGCGAACTGCTCCGGAGCGGTGGCAGCGAGAGCGGCGACGTTTTCTATCTCACCGGCCATTCCATCAAGCGCAATGCCAAGCTGCTAGAAAAACAGCTCATCAGTATGGCCCTAGTCCAGACCGGCGGCAACAAGACCAAAGCCGCCGCCCTGCTCGAGCTGAGCCTCCCTGCCCTCATTTACAAAATCAAGGATTACGGAACGGAAAACTAGAGGAAGTGACAAGTGACGAATGACGAGTGAGCAATCTCTAGAATTCTCGCAACCTTAAATTGCACCCTGTCAGTCACTCGCTTTACAGCAGCCCTGCCTTCTTGAGGTGGACCTGCAGCACCGACACCGCCGCCGGGGTGACACCGGAGATGCGGGAAGCCTGCCCGAGAGAGCGGGGACGCACCTTCTCAAGCTTCTCCACCACTTCGTTGGACAGCCCCCCTAACTGCCGATAATCGATCTCCTCCGGAAGCAACACCGTTTCGTATCGCTTGTACCTCGCCACCTGCTCTTCCTGCCGCTTGATGTAGCCCTCATATTTGATCGCTAGCTGTACCTCAAGACCGATATCCTGTGAAAAATCAATATCCTCGGCGATAATTCCCTGCAGGGCGGCCAAGGTGATTTCCGGCCGCCGCAGAAGGTCGGCCAGGCTGGCCGGCTGCTGAAGGGAAGAGCTGCCCAACTCGGTTAGCCGATCGTTCACCTCCGACTCCGGCCGGATCGTGGTTCGGTTCAAACGGTCGCAGGTGGCGGCGATGGCTTCCCGCTTTCGACAGAATGCCGCATAGGTGGCCGCATCCACCAATCCCAGCTGATGGCCGAGCTCACACAGGCGAAGATCGGCATTGTCCTCCCGCAGGAGCAGCCGGTATTCGGCCCGGGAGGTAAACAGTCGGTATGGCTCCCTGGTGCCGCGAGTGACCAGGTCATCGATCAGCACGCCGATATAGGCCTGGGAGCGGTCGAGGATAAAAGGCTTCTCGTTCCGAACCGCTTTGACTGCATTGATGCCGGCCACCAGCCCCTGGGCCGCCGCCTCCTCATAACCTGAGGTTCCGTTAATCTGGCCCGCCAAAAAGAGTCCCTTGACCCTTTTGGTCTCCAGGGTCGGCAACAACTCCAGTGGATCGACGTAATCATATTCGATGGCATACCCCGGCCGGATCATCTTTACCTGCTCCAGTCCCTTGATGGTGTGCAGCATGGCCAGCTGAACATCCACCGGCAGACTGGTGGGAATTCCGTTCGGATAGACTTCTACCGTATCAATCCCCTCCGGCTCAAGAAAGATCTGATGCCGCTCCTTGTCCGGAAAGCGCATGATCTTATCCTCGATGGAAGGGCAGTAGCGGGCCCCCACCCCCTTGATGATCCCTGCGTACATGGGGGAACGGTCGGTGCCGGCCCGGATGACCTCGTGGGTACGGGTGTTGGTGTATGTGATATGGCAAGGCACCTGCGGCAGGGAAGGCCTGCCGTTGCTGGTAAAGGAAAAGAGATGAGGCGGGTCGTCTCCATGCTGGGCCTCCATCTCGGCATAGTCAATAGTGCGACCGTCCAGACGTGGAGTGGTCCCGGTCTTCATCCGTCCCAGGGCAAAACCTAAATCACGGATGCTCGCAGCAAGGCTGTGGGAAGGTGCATCCCCCATGCGGCCAGCCGGGAACTGCTTGAGCCCGATGTGGATGAGGCCGTTCAGGAAAGTGCCGGTGGCGATCACCACGGCCGACGCCCGAATGATTTCATCGAGCGAGGTGTGCACTCCGGCGACGTGGCCGTTCTCCACAAGAAGTCGGGCGATAACGCTCTGGGTAATGTCCAGGCCGGGTTGGTTCTCAACCACGCCCTTCATGCGCAGCCGGTACAGGAGCCGGTCCGCTTGGGCGCGGGAGGACCACACTGCCGGGCCTTTGCTGGTATTGAGCCGCCGGAATTGGATCGCGGTTGCGTCGATATTTTTGGCCATCTCGCCGCCAAGGGCGTCGATCTCCTTCACCAGGTGCCCCTTGGCTAGGCCACCGATGGCTGGATTGCAGGACATGGCCCCGATGGAATCGGCATTGATGGTGGCGAGCAGAGTCCGGCAGCCCAGGCGGGCCGCGGCCAAAGCCGCTTCGCAGCCGGCGTGGCCGGCGCCGATGACGATGATGTCATAATCCGGCTGCATGGTCCTTCTCGTGCGGCCGTTTTTCCCACCAGAGAACGGCCCAGCTCGGGGGCAACCGCCGTCGCAGCAGCCAGCTCCCGTTTGCCAGGGGCGTGAGCCTTTCGGCCAGGAAACGCTCCAGCTTTTCTTCCTCCGCCGGGTTGAGCCCGCCGAGGGTCCACCGGCAAGAATCCGTCGCTTCCTCGCGGCTCCCGTATGTTTTACCACCATACAGAGTGATGAAGTCGACTCGGGCATAGATGCCCATCTGATAAAGCAGATTGTAGGTATAGATATAATCAGGGCCGGAGACGAACTCGCGGCCGATGGCAGCGAAAAGATCCGGATCATGGGGACCGGCGCCAACCCGATCGACAATGAAGACCCGGCGCTCTGCCCAGCGGTTGAGCTTCTCGATTGCGCCTCGCAAATCCTCCGGGGTGAGGGAGCGGCAAGAGAGGGTCACCTGGTGGGAGGCGATGCCCGCCTCTAGCCAGTCCTCTTCCCAAGCCAACTGCCGTGTCTCGATATTCTCAATTCCCTCTCGGGCTGCCTGGCGCTGCAACTCGACGAGCATCTGTTCGGAAAAATCGACCGCAGTGACCCGCCGCACATGACACGCCAGGGGCAGCGCAACCGTCCCCGGCCCGGAGCCGACCTCGAGAACGGTCCAATCGGCCTCCGGCCGCATGATGGCAAACAGCTTGGTCACAAACGCGGAATGGTCGCGTCTGGCATAGGAAACGGCCCGCCGGTCCCAATCCGTACCTTTTTTGCTCTTCCAGGATTGGCGCCGCCGGCCTTCCTGCCACAGCCGGTTCCAATCGATCTCGTCAAAATCCATAAACCACCGCTTGGCTGTATAACTCTCCATAGGCGCAAAAAGAC
>JARRJE010000213.1:0-4307 GCA_037379765.1 Deltaproteobacteria bacterium | reverse complement strand
GCCAAAGGCTGCCTGGCCGGCCAGCTCATCGCCCTGATCGACGTGGACGAGAACGTCCTGCCCTGCAGTTATTTCCCGAAGTCGGCGGGCAACCTCCGGGAACAATCGTTCAAGGAGATCTGGGAGAATTCCCCGCTTTTCCTCGATCTGCGCGATTACAAGAAATACAAAGGTGCCTGCGGCGCCTGCGAATACGTCGGGGTCTGTGGCGGCTGCCGGGCCCGGGCCTATGCGGTCACCGGCGATTATCTGGGGCAAGAACCCTTTTGCGGCCATGTGCCATTCAAGTTGGCGCAAAGCGGCAAATAACCATTGTAAGGGATCACAGGCACTGCATCTTACCGCGATCAGGGCAATCAGCATACTGGAGTATCGCTGGTCGCCCCGATCATGAACATCTACGGCACCTGTAATCCCTTGCAAGCCGGAGGAAAGCTGAATTAACTGGCGTCTCCGGTGTCTGGTTTTTTATTTCACCAGGACCCATGAAGAGCCAATAATTGAAGCCATTTGGAGAAATTTGAAAGGGACCACCGGTGCCGCAGATTTGCACAAGCGCGACCGGCCGCTATAGCCAGCTATGCGGCCGGGAACGATCGGGCAAAGATGCGGTGCCGGTGGTCCCTTTCACGAAAGAGGAGAGCCGATGAACACTACCTTTCTTCAGGCCTGCCGAGGCGAAAAAACCGCGCACACCCCGGTGTGGCTCATGCGCCAGGCCGGACGCTATCTTCCGGAGTACCAGCAGGTGCGCTCAAAAGTGACCTTTCTCGAGCTGTGCAAGACCCCGGAGTTGGCTGCCGAGGTCACCATCCAGCCGGTGGACATTCTGGGAGTGGACGCCGCCATCCTCTTTTCCGATATTTTGGTGCCCCTCGAGCCCATGGGTGCGACCCTGGAATTCCATGAGAAGCGGGGGCCCGTCTTCCCTGAGCCGATTCGAGATGAGGCGGCGGTGGGGCGGCTGCGGATTCCCGAACCGGAAGCGGATCTCGGGTTCGTCATGGACACCATCCGCCTGCTGCGGCGGGAGCTGGCTGCCAAGGTGCCGCTCATCGGTTTCTCCGGGGCGCCGTTTACTCTGGCCACCTACCTGATCGAGGGGGGCTCCTCCAAGAGTTTTTTCTTCACCAAGAAAATGATGTACACTGCTCCCGAGCTTTATCATCGGCTCCTTGGCAAAATCGCCGAGTGCACGGTACGCTACCTCGCAGCCCAGGCAGCCGCCGGCGCCCAAGCCTTGCAGATTTTCGACTCGTGGGTCGGAGTGCTGGCGCCGGATGATTTTGCCGAATTCGCCCTACCTTATGTGAAAAGCATCATTGCCGAGCTGAAGAAGAGCACGGATGTGCCCATTATCTACTTCGCCAACAACGGCGCTACTCTCCTGGAGATGGCCGTGGAATCGGGCGCCGATGTCCTCGGCCTTGACTGGCGGCTGCCGCTTGACGAGGCGGTTCGGCGGGTGAAGGGGGAGGTGGCCCTTCAAGGCAACCTCGACCCTTGTGCCCTTCTGCTGCCTTTCGCCAAGATGGAAGAGCGCATCGGCCGCATCCTCGCCAAAGCCGAGGGAGCCCGCGGCCATATTTTCAACCTGGGCCACGGCATCCTGCCAGAAATTCCCCCAGCGCAAGCCAAGTTCATGGTGGAGGCGGTGCACCGCCTGAGCGCCGGCAGTGCATGATCAGCACTGCCGGCACCTCATCTGCGCGATCAGGGCGCCTGGTTAGAGTCCGTTTCTGATCGCAAACATCTAATGTAATCTTGTGAATGCTAACAACAACGGGGTAAAACGTTCTCCAGGTGTTTTACCTCATGAGGCATACGCGGCATGATTGTTGGCTTCGCGAAAAATCGCGCTGCCGACGGTCCATCTAGTGTAAGTTATTGGTTTCTCCTTCGGGGTTCGAAGGTTTTGGCGAGATTATCATGATCCCCACCGTCGCCCAATGTTTTGAGTTGATGGATGAGTACCGGATGCTCGACAACATCAGGAATCATTCCCTGGTGGTGGCGCGGGTGACCGAATGCCTTACCCGGAGCCTGCAGGAGCATGGCCATGAGCTGTCGCTTGAAATTGCGATGGCCGGTGCCCTCCTTCATGATATCGCCAAGACCCTCTGTCTCGAATCCACGGTGAACCACGCCCGGGAAGGCCGCAAGATATGCGTCTCCCACCGGCTCGATGAGATTGCCGACATCGTCGGCGAGCACATCCGGCTGGCCGGTGGGGTGTCGCCAAATGGTTCTTCGGAAAAGGAGATCGTCTTCTACGCCGACAAACGGGTCAACCACGAGCACATCGTGAGCCTCGATGCACGGCTCGCATACATTCTCGAACGATACGGCCGCGACCATCAGGCCCGCCGTCGCGCTATCATCGAAAACTTCGAGCAGTGTCGGCAGGTGGAAGAGAAGTTATTTGCATTCCTGGATTTCGGGCCGGAAGAGCTTGCTCGCCGCACCCAATCCTTTCCCTCGGCTTTTGATGAGCTGGAGCAGATCGGGGAGCAGGCCGGTTGATGTTTTTCAAGGGAGGCGTCTTTGGCTGACCGAGCTTCGGAACAAATCGGCGTCGTGGCGCTCAACCTGGGTGGCCCTGAGCGATTGGAGGAGGTGGAGCCATTTCTGGTCAATCTTTTTTCCGACCGAGAGATTATCCGCTTGAGTCCCTTCCCCTTCCTGCAGAAGCCCATCGCTCGCCGGATCGCTCATCGCCGAGCCCCGAAAAGCAGGGAGGCCTATCGACGCATTGGCGGCGGATCCCCTTTGGCCCGGATTACGGCCGAACAGTGCCAGGCGCTTGCCGAGGCCCTGGCCCAAGTCGGGTCCTTCGAAGTGCGGCCAGCCATGCGCTACTGGCACCCCTTCGCGTCCCAGACCTTGTCCGATCTGCATGAGAAGGGGATCCACCGCATCGTGGCCCTGCCGCTTTATCCCCACTACTCCATCGCCACCAACGGCTCCTCCCTCCTGGACCTGCGCCGGGCAGCCGCAGCCGGCCCGGCCGCCTTCACCATCGAGGAGATCCGTTCCTGGCCCGAGCAGCCCGACTACGTCGCCTGTCTGGCCGAGAATATCCTGCAGACGGCGGCCGTTTTTAGGGAGCCCCCGACGGTGGTCTACAGCGCCCACAGCCTGCCGGTGAAATTCATCCGGGAGGGAGACCCGTACGTGGAGGAGCTGGAAAAGACCATCGCCCGGGTGGAGGCGATCACCTCTCTCCGCGGCCACTTGTGCTATCAGAGTCGGAGCGGCCCGGTCCGTTGGCTCGAGCCCTCCACTCCCGACATGCTCGCCCGACTTGCCTCCGAGGGCTGCCGCCAAGTCCTGATGGTGCCGCTCAGCTTTGTCTCCGATCACGTGGAGACCGATTACGAAATCGACATCCTCTACCGGGAGCTGGCCGAAGGTCTTGGCATGGGATTTGCCCGGACCAAATCTCTCAACACCCAGCCCAAGTTCATCACCGCCCTTCGGGAGCTGGTGCTTGCCGCCTGCCGCCGACGCAACTGGTTGTAACGGCCACAGGCACCGCATCTTTGCACGATCGCTCCCGGCCGCATAGCTGGCTATAGCGGCGGGTCGCGCTTGCGCAAATCTGCGGCACCTGTGGCCGCTACAACTTTTTCCCGCTCAGTTTTCAGTCGCCAGTACGATGGTTTTTCCTACTGAACACGGAAAACCGAACACTGAACACCTCAAGCATTTTTGCATTTGCATTTCAGCCGGAATTGGTCATGTAGCGCCGCATGCGGATGTTCATGAGGATGGCGACGCCGATGAGGGTGGTGAGCAGGGAGGAGCCGCCGTAGCTGAAAAGGGGCAGGGGCATGCCCACCACCGGCAGCAGTCCGAGGACCATGGCCAGGTTGATGAAGGCTTGCCAGAAGATGAGGGAGACGATGCCGAAGGCGAGGAGAACCCCGAACTTGTCGCGGGAGGAAAGGGCGATGTTGAGGCCCCAGAGGATGAGAAAGAAATAGATAGCGAGAAAGATCATGGAGCCCACGAATCCCCATTCCTCGGCCCACACTGAAAAGGCGAAGTCGGTGTGCCGCTCGGGGAGGAAGTCGAGATGGCCCTGGGTCCCCTGAAGGTAGCCCTTGCCGAATTTAAGGCCGCTGCCGACGGCAATCTTTGATTGGAGGATATGGTAGCCGGTGTTGAGCGGGTCGTTTTCCGGGTTGAGGAAGGTCTCGATGCGCTGTCGCTGGTAGGGCTTCAGGAAAAATTTCCAGCCCAGGGGAACGGCCGAAAGGCAGGTCGCCGCCAGCACCCCCAGGGTACTCCACTTGAGTTTTACA
>JARRJE010000212.1:0-6176 GCA_037379765.1 Deltaproteobacteria bacterium | reverse complement strand
ATTTCGGCTGGTTCGACATCCTGGCCAAACCCATGCTGTACCTGCTCAATTTTTTCTACGGCTTCACTCACAACTATGGTGTTGCCATCATCCTGGTCACCATTATCATCAAGCTCCTCTTCTGGCCCATCGCCCACAAGGGCATGAAGTCAATGAAGACCATGCAGAAGCTGCAGCCCAAGATCACCAAGCTGCGGGAGAAATACAAAGATGACCGGGAGCGGATGAACCAGGAGATGATGAAGCTGTACCAAACGTACAAGATCAATCCGCTCGGCGGTTGCCTGCCGATGATTTTGCAGATTCCCGTCTTCTTCGCCTTGTACAAGCTGCTGCTGCAAACGATCGAGTTGCGGCACGCCCCCTTTGTGCTGTGGATCAACGACCTTTCCGCTCCCGATCGTCTCCATTTGGGATTCAACATCCCCGTCCTGGGCGGGATACCGGTCCTCACCCTGCTCATGGGGGTCAGCATGTATCTGCAACAGAAAATGACGCCAACTTCTGCCGATCCCACCCAGGCCAAGGTCATGCGTTTTCTGCCGGTGATCTTTACCTTCATGTTTATTAATTTTGCCTCCGGGCTCGTGCTCTACTGGTTTGTCAACAACCTCCTTTCCATGGCCCAGCAGTACGTGATCAACCGGCAAACCGCGGCCGAGGGCTGAAAATGGAATCAATGCGGTTTCGCCCGGGGGAAAATGGCGGTTTCCGATCTTAGGAGGTTCGACGGATGTCGACGAAAATGGAATACACCGGAAAGGATGTGAGCGAGGCGATCAAAAACGCCTGCAGTCAATTGAACGTGCCCCAGGAACAACTCAATATCGAGGTCAAAGCCACAGGCTCGACCGGCATTTTCGGGTTATGTCGGCGCAAGGCCAGAATCTCGGTATCGTTGAAAAATGAAACCAAAGGGAAAGAGCCCAAGCCCGCCCGCAAAACCAAGGGTGCTCCTGCTGAACCGGTATCGGTGCGCCAGAAGGCAGAGCCCAAGGAGCCGGCAGCTGCGTCCGGAGAAACTGCTGACCGGGACTTCTCTGCGATCATTGACGACGTGAAAAGCAACCTCTCCCGTATGCTTTCCCTGATGGGTTTCCCCGCCGGGGTGGAAGTCAGCCTAGAGGGCGACAAAATCCTTGCCCAGATCACCGGCGACCATGTCGAGGCGATCATCGGCCCTGACGGGCAGACCCTCGACAACCTCCAATACCTGCTTCGCAAAATGATCACCAAGAAACACCCCGAGAAGGTCTCCATTTCCCTCAATGCCGGCAATTACCGGGAGGACCGCACCCAAGAGCTCCAGGAGATGGCCCGTCGCCTGGCGGCAGAGGTCAAGGAAAACGGCAAAACCAGAAGCATCCCCGCCCTCAATCCGGCTGAACGCCGCATAGTTCACATGGTCCTTCAGGAGGATGCCGCTATCCGCAGCCGGAGCGTGGGCGACGGCCTGTTCAAAAAGATCCTCATCTACCTCCCCGGCAAAAGCAAGAAGCGGTCTTCCCGAAGCGGGAAGGGCGGCAAGCCGTAAGGGATCGGATGCACCGCATCTGCAATCCCTTACGGGGATGGGTGGATCCGGTTGAGCGCTTTCTTTCGCGGTAGTCCAATGCAATTCCGAACTTGTTGTTTTACCGGCCGCTGACAGCTGCCCGGCTAGAATCATTTTCCTCCACGCCATACCTGCATGAAGAACGTCTCCAGCGAGCCGACCATCGCCGCCATCGCCACTCCGGCGGGAGCGGGCGGTATCGGGATCATCCGGATAAGCGGGAGCCGCGCCCTTCCTCTTCTACGGCTGCTCTTCCGGCCCCGGCGGCTTCAGTCCCAGCCGACCAGCCACAAGATGACCTATGGCTGGATCCACCACCCTGAAACCGGTACGCCCATCGACGAGGTTCTCGCCGTCTACATGCGGGCTCCGCATACCTATACACGCGAAGACGTGGTGGAAATCCACAGCCACGGGAGCTATCTCGTTCTGCAGCGGATTTTGGCGGCGGTTCTGGCGGCCGGTGCCCGCCTGGCCGAGCCGGGGGAATTCACCAAACGCGCCTTTCTCAATGGCCGCATCGACCTGACCCAGGCGGAGGCGGTCCTCGAGCTTCTGGAGGCCCGCACCGAACAGAGCCTCGCCCTTGCCTTGGGGCAACTTCAGGGACGACTGCAGGAACGAGTGGAGGCGATCCGGCAGGCCCTGCTCGATTTGCGGGCGACCATCGAGGTGGCCATCGATTTTCCCGAGGAGGAAAGAGAAATTTTCGCCCCCCTCGAGCTCCGCCGACAGCTCACGGATCAGGCGGAGGCGCCTCTCGTCGAGTTGATCGGATCTTCCGAGCGAGGCCGAATCTTCCGGGAAGGGGTGGCGGCGGTCATCATGGGCAGGCCCAATGTGGGCAAATCAAGCCTCCTCAACTGCCTTCTGCAGGAAGAGCGCGCCATCGTCACCCCGGTGCCGGGCACGACCCGGGACACCATCGAGGAGGTTCTCGACATCAAAGGCATACCGGTGCGGATCGTAGACACCGCCGGCATCCGCGAAACCAGCGAAGCGGTGGAGGAAATCGGTATCCGCCGGGCCCGCCAGAAAATGGCCGCAGCCGATCTGGTCCTTCTCCTGCTTGACGGTTCCGAACCGCCCAGCGACGAAGCCGATCTTCTCCTGCTGGCAAGCATCGGCGACCGGCCGGTGATCGTCGTCATCAACAAGACTGACATCGCCCCCGAGGATTACCTTGCCGCCTATGGTCAAATTTTTTCCGAGCAGGGGCCGGTCATGATTTCCGCACGAACCGGCGAAGGGCTTGCCGCTCTCGAGAAGGCTATCCATGCCGCCATGACCGGCGGCTCTCTCTCCGGCGATCCCGCTCATGCCTGTGTTCCCAACCTCCGCCATGAGGCAGCCCTCCGGAAGACCCTGTCTGCGGTCCGGGCCGTCATGGCGGGGCTGGACGCCGGACTGCCGCCGGATCTTCTCGCCGTCGAGCTGCAGGACTGTCTCGACCATCTGGGAGACATCGTCGGCGAAACCACCGCCGAGGACGTGCTGAATACCATTTTCGAGCGGTTCTGTATCGGCAAGTAACGGCGAATCCGGGCCGGACATTAAGGATTGACGCTCCTTGGGGCCAGGGCTATAGTTGGCTGGAGTCTTCCTGCACGCCGCCAGCCATCCTCTACGGAAAGCCATGAATTCAGGGAAGAAAGACAGCGATCACGCCCAACAGATCCGTTTCCTTCGACAGGTCCAGTTTTTCAAGGATTTTGACGAGCACGAGATCAAACAGTTTCTGGCGGTGACCAAATGGCTGAAGGTTCCATCCGGCACCTTGATCATCAAAGAGGGCTCCACCGAGATGGTCTTCTACATCCTGGTGATGGGAGAAGTCTCCATCTTCAAGACTCTTGCCGACGGCGAGATCCTTGAGCTGACCACCTTGGCCACCGGGGACTGTTTCGGGGAGATGTCTCTGGTTTCGGAAAACAAACGCACCGCCGGCGTCAAGACCACCACCGACGCCTACCTGCTCATGGTCGACCCTAAAATCGTGAGCACTTCAAACGTCTTTCTGAAGCTCAAATTCTACAAACGGTTCTGCGAAATCCTGGTGACTCGTCTTGATCTGGCCAACAGGCGGATGGCAGGTTGGGGCGAAACCAAAACAGTCGGCACAACCGGCGAACCTCTTGCCGCTGCCGAGCAGCCGTCCTTCTCGTTTCCCACCCCGGATGTCAGGGCCGCTCCGCCCCCGGCGGCAGCTGCTCCGCCGAGCACCCTGCCGCCGATGCCGGAGAGAAAGGGACGGATGGCGCCTGGCTCCCTCACGCGCCGACTCCAAACCGATAAATGCCTGGCCATCAATCCGATGGTGGCCACCCAGCTGGTCGGGGCTATGGGCGGGAAAGGTGACAACACCAGGTTTTTCGCCGAAATGATCGCTCTTGATCTGGTGTTGAGCGCCAAAGTCCTGCAGGTGGCCAACTCTCCCTATTTCCGCCGTTCCCGCCCGGTTATCTCCGTTCCCCATGCCATGATCATCATCGGTATTCAGGAAGTCCAGAAGGTGGTTTCCACCGCCATCGAAGCGGGTCGCGGCCACCAGCCCTTCGGCGGCCATCAGGCCATCGGCCGCCAGTTCTGGCAACACGGGGTCGTGGTCGGCCGCATTGCCCAGCTGCTCAAGGAAGTGATCCGCCTCGACATGGCCACCGATGTCTATCTTGCCGGACTTCTCCATGATCTGGGCATGCTGGCCCTCGATCAGCTGGAGCCCGACTTCTATCCCCAGGTACCTGGGGCTGCCCTCGGTCTATCTCGATGTCATTCGTCTCCACCACCAGCCGGAAAATGCGGTCGGCGATTCGATCCTGCCGATAGCCCTGGTTCACCTCGCCGACCTGTTTGCCACCGAACGCGGCTACTGCCTGGGCGGCCAGAAAATAAAAAATACCGGCAAGCCTTTGGAGTCTTTTGCCTGGATCCTCATTCGGGAACAGCACCGGCCGTTCCTCGACGTCAACCTCTCCGACTTTGTCTTTGCGTTCAACGAAGAGCTGGACAAAAGCTGGAAAGAAATTGCCGCGTTCGGCTTCTGATCCCGGCAGGAAAGCCGCCTTCAATCAGTCGGGGAAAACTGGTCCTTGGCAGCACCACAGACGGGACAGACCCAATCATCAGGGAGATCTTCGAAGGCAGTACCCGGCGCCACCCCCGAATCGGGGTCGCCAGCGGCCGGATCATAAATGTAACCGCAAACTTCACAGACGTATTTCTGCATTCCACCCTCCTTGCTTTTCATGCTCAGAACCGGATCGGTTCACTTGGAGCCAACAGCCATCCTTTTGTATTTTTTCAAAAAGCAAAAAGCCAATTACCCGCTCGGCCAACGTTCGATATCAAAAGCAGCGGTTCGCAATAACAGAAGCATACATATAAGTATGTTTCACGATTCAGATGATCGAACTTTTTGCCGGGCCATCACTTTTCACTCTAAAAAGCAGGCCGTGACGCCGTCAATGATTTATTCTCCTTGAAAAACTTGAGAGTTTTTCCTGCCGGGGTATCATGAAGATTTGTGAGGAACTTCACCGGCTCCGGCCGAAGACCCGAAACCATGGCTGATCTCAATCTAATTTTTTCCCGGGAGGAAATTGCCCGTCGAACGAGGGAGCTGGGTGAGGCGATCACCAGGGATTACGCCGGCTGCCGGCTCGTCGTGATCGGTATCCTCAAGGGCGCCTTCATCTTCACCGCAGATTTGGTGCGTGCCATCGACCTGCCCCTGGAAATCGACTTCATTCGGGTGGCGAGTTACGGCAGCAAGTCCTGTTCTTCCGGCGACCTGAAGCTCACCAAAGATGTAGAGTTGCCGCTTGCGGGCAAGGACGTTCTGCTGGTGGAGGACATCGTGGACACCGGCCGCACTGTCGCCTGCCTCAAAGAACTGTTCGAACGCCACCAGCCTCGGTCGGTGCGTATCTGCGCCTTGATCGACAAAAAGGAGCGGCGGGAGATGGACGCGGAAATCGATTACATCGGGTTTACGGTGGCCAAGGGATTCCTGGTCGGCTTCGGACTCGATTATGCCGAGCGCCACCGCCAGTATCCGGCGGTGTATCATCTGGAAAACCCCAAAAACTGACATGAACAACCTGCAAGACAAGGACCGCCGTTTTCTCTGGCACCCCTACACTCAGATGAAGGATTACGCCGATCGTGAGCTGCCGATCATCGAACGCGCGGAGGGGCTCTTCCTTTACGATATCCACGGGCGGCGCTATTACGACATGATCTCCTCCTGGTGGTGCATCCTTCATGGCCACCGTCACCCGACCATCGTGAGGGCCGTCCGGGAGCAGCTCGATCGTCTGGAGCAGGTTCTGCTTGCGGGCTTCAGCCACCCTCCGGCCATCGAGTTGGCCGAGCGGTTGGTGGCGATCACCCCTTCGGACCTGACCAAAGTCTTTTACTCCGACAACGGCTCTACCGCCTGCGAGATTGCCGTCAAGATGTCCCTCCAGTACTGGCGCCTGACCGGCCATCCCGAGCGGAGCCGGTTTGCGGCTCTGGAGCGCGGCTACCACGGCGACACCATCGGCACCATGAGCCTGGGCGGGGTACCCGAATTCCATCAAGCCTTCGCAGATCTGCTCTTCGATTCCTACCGGCTGCC
>JARRJE010000211.1:0-12373 GCA_037379765.1 Deltaproteobacteria bacterium | reverse complement strand
CCGCATTGGGCACCATCGGCTCGGCAATTATCAGGGCCATCCCCAATTTGGTCGTAGTTCTGGTTATTTTCGTTTTCACCCATTTGCTGGTCCGTATGGTCAAGGCGCTATTTACTGCCGTGGAGCAAGGGCAGGTTTCCTTTCTTGGCCTTGATCCGTATCTGGCGAAACCGACAAGACGGATCGTATCCTGGGTTCTATGGGTCTTCGCCATCATCATGGCCTATCCCTACATGCCGGGGAGCGGTACCGTGGCTTTCGAAGGGATGAGCATCCTGGTGGGGGTCCTGGTCTCCCTGGGGTCCACCAATATTGTAGGCCAGGCCATGGGCGGACTGGTGCTCACCTATTCCAAGGCTTTCAAGCCGGGCGACTTCATTCAGGTCGGCCAGGTGGAAGTGACCGGGACGGTCCTGTCCCTGGGGGTGCTTTCAACCCGACTCAAAACGGTCAGACAGGAAGAAATCAGCATACCGAACGCTGTTCTTCTGACCAATACCGTGACGAACTATACCCGGCTTTCGCATTTGGGACTCACCCTGAATACCGTCGTGACCATCGGTTACAATGTGCCATGGCGCAAGGTGCATAAGCTCCTGCTCATGGCCGCCGAGCGGACTCCGGAGATCCTGAAGAATCCTCCGCCTTTTGTTCAGGAGGTGGCCTTGTCCGACTTCTACATCGAATATCAATTGACCGTGGTGACGACGAATCAGGAAAATCCAGGCGTCACCCTCTCCGCCCTCAACGCCAATATTCAAGACTTGTTCTATGTCCCCAAAGGTGTGGGTACCCAAAGAAAAGTGGCATGAACCCCCGGCCGGACCGGACGATGAAAAGCCGTAGCCTGGAAAATTCTGCCGGTGTCCTTATTGTCGGAATCGCAAAAACCTACGATACCGACGGTCCACGCTTGTTTTAGTCGTTGTTTCCACATTCTCGCCCGAAATGCTGTGAGGCTCATGCATTATTGGACCAAGGTCCTCTAGGCCGCCTCCCCGCCTTCGTCCTATGCTGGTGATATCAGCATGTCTCATGGAGAGGGATGAACAACTCGGAACAGGCGGACTCCCATGGATGAGCAGCACAAGCCTGAAGTCGGGAAAGGAACGGCCCAGAGCCCTCTGCAGTTCAGCCGAGCGGAAGCAGACCGCCTGGTCATTACCCTCTCGGGAGATTGGCGTCTTGGGAGCCCTCTTCCACCAACCACCGCAGGAAAGGAGTGGATCGAAGCGCATCCGGGAATCAAGGCTGTTACCCTCGATGCGCAACCATTGCAGAAGTGGGACAGCAGTCTGCTGATTTTTCTCGTGGCTTTAATCAACTACTGCAAGAGAAACAACATCGAGGTTCAGTCTGCAAACATTCCGGTGGGGCTGCGACGCTTACTGTCCATGGCCACTGCTCTTCCCGAACGCAAGGGGGCGCGGAAGGCAGGAAAGCGGGAACCCCTTTTCGAGCGGGTGGGCGAGGCCTCGATAGGTACCTGGCAAGGCGCCCGGGAAATGGTCGATTTTCTCGGGGAAGCGGTCATCGCTTTCGCCAGGATGCTGACCGGAAGGGCCCGGTTTCGGCGAACGGATCTGGTTCGGACTATCCAGGAGAGCGGTGCGCAGGCACTGCCCATCGTCTCCCTTATCAGCGTTCTCGTGGGGCTGATTTTCGCTTTTGTCGGGGCCATCCAGCTGAGGATGTTCGGAGCCCAAATCTATGTGGCCAGTCTCGTGGGCATTGCCATGATCCGGGTCATGGGGGCGGTCATGACCGGCATCATCATGGCCGGCCGCACCGGGGCCGCCTTTGCAGCGCAGCTCGGTACCATGCAGACCAACGAGGAAATCGATGCCCTGAAGACCCTCGGCATTTCGCCGGTTGAATTTCTCGTCCTGCCTCGCATGACCGCGCTCATTGTGATGATGCCGCTGCTCACGATTTACGCGGATCTCATGGGGGTGCTGGGAGGCTTTCTGGTTGCCGTCGGCATGCTCGATATCACGCCCGTGCAGTATTACCTGCAGACCACTCCGGGGAATTCAATGCGGCAGAAGCGCTTCGGCCGTCGGCGAGGCGGCGACTTCCGCTGTGGTAACCGGGATCGTGTGGATCATTGCGGCCACCGCCCTCATCACTTATGCCTGCGAAATCCTGAGGATCTAGCCATGCAAGGAGAAAGACCGGCGGCGGAGCCGGTTATCGAGGTGCAGGACCTGGACATGGGATACGGCAGCTTCGTGCTGATGCGCAACCTGAATTTCACCGTCTACAAGGGGGATGTCTTCATCATCATGGGAGGAAGCGGGTGCGGCAAAAGCACGTTGCTCAAAATCATGGTGGGATTGAAGGAACCCATGCGGGGCTGGGTCCGATATCAAGAGACGAGTTTTTGGGAGATTCGGCCGGAGGAACGGGAAAAGCTCATGCAGCACTTCGGGATCCTCTACCAGTCAGGCGCCCTCTGGAGCTCCATGACCCTGGCGGAAAATATCGCGCTGCCCCTGGAGCAATACACGAACCTGCCGGCAGACCGGATCAGGGACCTTATCGCCCTGAAGCTTTCTCTGGTGGGGCTGGCCGGGTTCGAAGACTACTATCCTTCCGAAATCAGCGGCGGCATGCGAAAAAGAGCGGCCTTAGCCCGGGCCATGGCCCTTGATCCCGACATCCTCTTTTTCGATGAGCCGTCGGCCGGCCTCGATCCGGTGAGCGCCCGCCAGCTCGACAACCTGATCCTCGAGCTCCGCGAAAGCTTAAGGACCACCATCGTGGTGGTCACCCATGAACTGGCGAGCATATTCGCCATCGGCAACAATTCGGTCTTTCTCGACCCGGAGACCAGAACAATGCTTGCCAGCGGCAACCCACGGAAATTGCTTGCCGAATCGAAGGATCCAAAAGTCATCAATTTTCTGACCAGGGGCGAGGGCAGGAAAAATGTAGCCAGGGTGCCTGCGCGATGAGCAAAAAAGCGAACAAGACACTGATCGGGATTTTCGTCCTCGGGGCCGGCGCCCTCTTATTCGTCGCCATCCTGGTGTTCGGGTCGGGGAAGTTTTTTGAAAAAAGGCCCACGTATGTTCTCTTCTTTGAGGGTTCCCTGAAGGGGTTGAATGTGGGGTCCCCGGTGGCCTTCCGAGGGATCCGCGTCGGGGAAGTGACCAGCATCGATGTGCTGCTCGACCGCAAAAGGGGAAAAATACTGATCCCGGTCTACATCGAGCTCAATCCGAATCGTTTTACCGTGGTCGGGGAGGCCAAGAAGCCGAAAGTTCTCGGCGAGCGGGGGCGTCAGAAACTCATCGATCGTCTGGTCAAAGAGGGGATGCGGGCTCAACTGCAAATGCAGAGTATGGTTTCCGGCCAGTTGTTGATCAATCTGGCTTTTTTTCCGGACAAGCCGGTTCGTCTGGTAGGAGCGGAGCCGCAATATATTGAGGTGCCCACCGTCCCGACCGACCTCCAGGAGATCGGGAAGACTCTTGAGAAAGTCATGGCCAGGCTCCAGAGGATTCCATTCGAAAAATTGATGGCGAGTCTCACGGGCGCCGCTGAGGGGCTTGACAAAATGGTCAACACACCCGAAGCGCAGAAGAGTCTCCAGACACTCAACCAGACCCTGGCGGATTTGCAGGTCCTCGTTAAAAACGTCAACGCGCAGGTCGATCCCTTGGCCGGAAGCCTGGAAGAGACCAGCAAGGCCGCCCGGGTGACCTTACACCAGACGGCTGTCAGCCTCCAGTCGACCAGCAAGGCGGCCATCGCTGCGCTCGATCAGGCGCGGCGTACCTTTGCCAAAACCGAAGGGCTCGCGGAAGGCGATTCGTCGCTCGGGTACCAACTCAACCTCACCCTCGAAGAGTTGTCGGCTGCCGCCGCCTCGCTGCGGACATTGGCCGATACCCTTGAACGGCGCCCGGATGCCCTTCTCCGCGGCAAAACTCAATTGAGAGGTAAATGAAGTGCGGAAGCCCAGAACAGGCCTTTCCTGTTTCATCTCAATCCTGTTTGTCCTCTTAGCGGGATGCGTCGATCTCGGCAAGGGAACCCAGGAGGCGACGCGATTTTACAGGCTGGAGAGCTCATCTCCCGGGTCTGAAACGGCATCGAGGGGACCGCGGGTGGGGGCCCTTCCCAGTGATTTGGCCCTCCAGGTCGGGCCGGTGCGGATCGCCAGCTACTTGAAAAGGGCTCAGATCGTTACCAGGAACGGCCCATATGAGTATCGACTGGCGACTTTCGAACAATGGGCCGAGCCCCTGGATAATAATATTGCCAGGGTGCTGGCCAAAAACCTGGAAAGCGATCTGGGGACAGACCGAGTGGGGATCTTCCCCTGGAAGTATCAGGGAAAGCCGGACCTGCGGGTGATTGTTGATGTCCAGCGCTTCGACGGCCTCTTGGGAAAAGATGTGCTGCTCGCCGCCAAATGGAGCATTGAAGTTCCCGGGAGCCAAAAGGAGCTCATGGTGCAGGAGGCGAGCTTCAGGGAAAAACCAGACGGTCGGAGAAGAGCCATGAAGCGCATCCGCCTGTTTTCCCCCTTTCTCGCCGCGGCCCTCCTGATGGTGACCTTCAGCTTTTTGCATGCCGAGGACAAGGGCCGTCTTCCCGCGCCATTGGCCCAGAAGGTCAACAACCTCAGCGCCGATCTGCAGGCGAAGGGCTACAAGGTCGCGCCCGGCGCCTTTAACCTGTTCACGGTGGAGGACTGCCGGTACGCCATCAAGTCCATTGGCAACTGTGTCGGCAACAACCCGGCCGCGCCTTACATTATCCCCTCCGTGCCGCTCTGGCCGGACGAAGCCGTCGACGAGCACATGCGGGACCTTCTCGGGCCGACGCCGGGGGACACCTGGTGGACCTACCGCCTCGGCAAGAGAGAAGCGCTGGTGGTGGCGGCCCTCCTTCCCCCGCCGGCCGCCTACTTCGGACTCGAGACCTACATCTTCTCGCGCCAAGGGAGCATCAACACCTCGGACAAGATCTAATCTATCGGACCGTGAAGGATCCCTTCATCAAGAGCGTCCTGTTCATGCTCTCGCCGAACCCGTCCCGGGTCCTGTTCTTCTCGAGCGTGGGCGACACCATCAACGACGTGGTGGTCGAGCGCCAGTCCGGAGCGGCTTTCAATCAGGAGCGTTTCTTCATCATCACCCCGGATGCGGCGATGGCGCGGGAGCTGACCGCGGCCCTCCTGCGGGCCGGCGTCCCGGATCGCAACCAGGTGTTCGTGGAGCCCATCTCCCCGGCGCTCGCCCGGCTGGGGCTCGATGCTGATGCCGACGACCTGATGACCATCGTCCGCTACGCTTCGCCGAACGACGAGCAGGCCGGTGAGCAGTGGCGCCACCGCCTGCCGCTTGCCATCCTCCGGGTGCGGGACACGAGCACGACGCGGGCCACCGCCCCCTATCCGCCACCGGTGCGGGAGAAGAGGACCGCCCGCTCCGAGCTCGGGCTCCAAGACGACGTCGAGCATCTGGTCACGGCGGTCAAGCAGCAATGGGGGCAAAGCGCGGCGCCGGCTGGCCCTTTCAAAAGCCTGCTGCTCATGGTGGACCTCATCGGCGAGCACTGCCTCAAGCGCCCCATGAACTGCCTCGGCGACAACTCGGACGCCGACTACCAGATCAGCCCGACGGCAACCATCGACTCGGGCGAGGTGGTCGCCGCCGTCGGCACCCGGGGCACCGCCACCGACAACGCCACTTACGTGAGCCTGTCGGCCAACTGGATACCGGCCCTCAAAGGCGTCGCGAACATCTCGGACGCCCAGCTGACCGGAAGCGCCTCCGCTTTTGCCGGGAGCGTCGAGAACACCGACAAGCTCTATCTCCACTACTTCACGCGCGACTGCGGGACCATGCCCCATTGCACGGAAATTACCGAGGAGATGATCCCCCGGGGCGGCGCGCTCAAAATCATCCAGCGGGACTACGTCGTCCCGGGAACGACCCTCGGCCCCGACCCCAAGCTGCTCATCAACCCCACCCTCATCATCCTGGACGGCACCATCCGGCCGCCCACCACCCCTTGATCTTGACCTCCCGTGGCATGGTGTTGCCGGGTGCTGCAGCAAGGGCGAAGCGGATCGCAAGCTGGAAGGAGATGTGTCAGACGGGCCAGGCTATTCGGAGCTGGTGGCCGCCATGAGCCGCAGCCTGGCCGCACTCAGCCGGGAAATTGCGCAGAACATCGGAACATTAACGGCTGAAAGAAAAAAATTGACCCTCGGGGCGGCGATGTAGATCTCGATGCCGATGTCCACGTTGAGCTTCATGCCCCTTTTCTAGCCGACGCTGTACTTCTTGCGGCCATTGGGGATGAAGAAGCCATTATCCGTGTAGGAGAGAGTGAACGACCAAAAGGCTTGCACGGGCGGGAGCTTTAAGCGACTTTCCTCCGATCACAACTGGCGCTGTGCCTCGACTAAGCGCAAGAATACCCATCGGCAGGGCAGTAATTGTTTGGAGACGATAAATGAGGCCTGTGAAAGGAAAAATACTAAACGCTCCGAACCCTGGCCTTGAAACGTTTCCCTACGTGGCTTATGTCGATTTTCGCCCCGGAGGGGCCACTTTGACCCGATTGGGTGAAAAATGGTGACTGTCACAAGAGATAAGGTGGGGGAATGGGATGTTGTCCAGGTTCTGATCCTGCTGATTTTTCCTACATTAGTCGGTTGTGCCACTGCCCCCATTCAGACTGAGTCATTGAATTACCTTGCCCGGACCGAAATTCAGACCAGCGGTCATGTCCGGGTGTCGGCTGTGGTGTTGAGTCCGCAGGAAACGGAAATGACCTTTGGTATGCCCTTGGCGAAAAAAGGAATTCAGCCCATCTGGGTCAAGATAAAAAATGAGGAGGACAAGGAGTTCTACCTGATGCTGCCCAATATCGACCCGGACTACTTCTCGCCATCTGAAGTGGCCTGGATGTTTCGGAACCAGGACCATGGCACCAGCTTGGACGACAAGATTGATTTCTTTCTCAACAAGCACATACCCGTGGTTATACACCCGCACAGCATAGTCTCCGGCTACGTTTTCACAAACCTGGACCCCGGTGCCAAGGCCTTTGCGGTTGAGATTTTCGGTGAACAGGACGATCGTTCATTCGAATTCGTACAGATTGTGCCGGGCTTCGAAGCGGACTTCATGACAGTCGACTTCGATCAACTGCACCCGCACAAGGAATTGCGCAATCTGGACCTGGCGGGATTGCGGAAATATCTGGAATCTCTGCCGTGCTGCACACGTGGCGGTGATCGAAAGACGCCTGGTGATCCCCTCAATCTAGTGATAATCGGTGATGGGCCGCATGTGCTTGCAACCCTGGTGCGTCAGGGTTGGGATCTCACAGAGACCTTGCGTCGCGGGACTAAGTGGCGCACAGTATTCTCATCGGTATTCAGATCAAAATACCGCACATCTCCAATATCACCACTTTATCTCTTCAACCGCCCCCAGGATGTCGCATTGCAGAAGGCCCGGGCCACCGTGGACGAGCGCAACCACCTGAGACTTTGGCGGGCACCTGTAACCCTGAAGGGACAAAAAGTCTGGGTGGGTCAAATCAGCCGAGATATCGGCGTGAAGTTTTCCAGCAGAACGTTCGTCACGCACAAGATCGATCCAATAGTTGATGAAGCGCGTTTGTACATTACCCTGGATCTTGCCAGGTCGAACGCCTTGCGGGCTGTAGGTTACGTGAAAGGCGTCGGTTATTCCGACCGCAAGTCACCCCGCTTTAACTACACCAAGGATCCTTACTACACCGACGGCTTGCGCGTGGTGCTTATCCTTGGAGACGAGGAATACCCCCTTGATCGCATCTCGTTCTTGCCATGGGAACAGCCACCGGCGGTGCAAGAGAGGCGGAGAATTTCTATCGATGAACGGAAAAAAGAGTTTTGTCCCGATAGAGTGCTGAAAAAGAAGAAATGAGTACCGCTCGAAATCTCTCAGAAGCCGAAGGTTACATAGAAGACCGGCCCCGGTAGCTTGACATCGTATTTTTCTATCCTTGTTCCGGGGTCATATTCGACATCTCCTCCCCTAATCCAGCGTGTCGAAGCGGCCAGTACTCCAGAAATGCATCGGCAAAGACCAGCGAACCGTCGTAATCGCCGTAACTCAAGTCCATCCAACCTCCGCCGTATCTGAATACGAACTTATCCGTGAACGCATAGGCGCCGGATGCGTAAAGATTTGGAAGTGGTGCGGTGAAATCTTCATTGCCTTCGCCTAGTGGTAACTCTCTTCCGGCCACGCTGGCGGTGGCTGATATTGCTAAATCCAGATCTGCAACATGAGCACCAACCCCCAGACCAAACCGCGCTTTCTCGGAATGAATCAAATCGAAGGACAGATTGGCCACATAGATGTCCAAGTCGAGATTGCTGTCTATGCGGGCCCCGATGGGGACGTTTAAGTCTCCGAAGTTGAAATTGAATCCTGCCGACCTCGCCCCTTCTTCATGGTATCCATAGTAGTCTAAAAACAGGCTCAACCTTCCAAATTTCAAAGTCGCTCCGGCGACCGGGGTGAGTGTATTTTTATCCAGATTGAGGTTGTCGAGATTAATCTCGATGACCGGCCGCCCCTCCTGGGTTGAGCTGAATTCTCCTTCTGACTGGTAGATTTGGGCTCCACCATACACGGTGAGGCGTTTATCCAATACGTTTGCGGAGGAGCGTTCAGCCGCCCAGGCATTCGAAAATCCGAGCCACGAAACCATTAACAGGCAAATGCACCATATTTTCATTTACCCTCCTCCTCTTTTTGCATGAGTATTTGTTTTTAAGTTCAGAGAATGCAGGGGAACGAGAACATGATATCAAAGGCCAACAGGGGATTCGCATCCCGAGAGATGAAAAAAATATCTCCTTTTGCCGAAAAAGAAAGGACGGTCATCCTGAGTAAGTCAATCTCTCAGGGACTCAACTGTTAGTCGAAGTAGGGTGCTTTTTTGTTAGGAAGTCGGTACCTTCTCTTTCCAACTTATCAAAAATCTCCAGGCAATCAAAAAACATAGTCCTTTATCAGCAAACTTTTCTCTCTTCGGGAATATCTATGATCGTTTTTCCGGAAGTAGGATGCCAGAGGATGCGATTCCGGGCGATTGTCAGGCTGCTGGCGGCGTTTCGCGAATATTGCAAGTAATTCTGACGGAGATGGGGGACCGGTTGGACTAATGTCCAATATGGTTCTACCCCCTGCTTTTATCTAAGATTAATGTAGGACGCTTGATCTTGGCTTGGACTTGGATGAAAGCAGGGCGAATTGTTGATTTGCAGTTCGAATCCGAACGCTATCGCGGAGGAGCGGGGCAAGAAGATCGGCGGCCGTAATTCTTCCCTATTCCTCGATGAGCAACGAGAGCAGAACATCCTGGAGCTCGTTCATATCATAGGGCTTGTTGAGAAAGGCCGTGAAACCGTAATCGCGATAGTTGGCCATGGCGTCGTTATCGGCATAACCGCTCGAGACCACGGCTTTCACCGCGGGATCGATCGCGGCCAGCTCCCGCACTGCCTTCGCCCCTCCCATTCCCCCCCGGACCGTGAGATCGAGGATGACCGCATCAAATGGATTCTCCGAATCCATGGCGGCCTTGAACATGGCGACCGCTTCCTCCCCGGTCGCGGCACATTGCACCTGGTGGCCGAGCTTTTTGATGAGAGACGTGGCCACCCTGCACACCATGGGTTCATCGTCCATAACGAGAAATCGGCCGGCCCGGGACGACTCGCGTGCCACTGTTGCCGGCTTATCCGTCTTTCGCTCCGTTTCGGAGATCGGCAGGTAGATGAAGAAGGTGGTCCCTTTTCCCGGACGGCTGTCCACCGTGATTCGGCCGCCGTGATTTCTGATGATCGAATAGGACGTAGCCAGACCGAGGCCGCTTCCCTTCTCCTTGGTGGTGAAATAGGGATCGAAAATCCTGGGAAGGGTCTTTTTATCAATACCCATTCCCTCGTCCCTGATGGCAACTTCCACGTATCGGCCTTTTTCCACTCCATCGACCGGTTCATGACCAGTAGATTGGAGGTTTCTTGTCGTGATTTTCACCTGCCCCCCATCGGGCATGGCCTGGGCTGCGTTGAGAATGATGTTCTGGAGCATCTGGGTGACCTGGCCCTCGTCGGCCTCCACCTGCCAGAGGTCTTCGGCCCCGATGGTGCGGCAGTCGGCCCGGGAGCCGCTCAGGGCGAACCGCACGGCGTTATCGATCGCCGGCTGCAGATCGATCGGCTTTTTCACCGGCTTGCCGCCTTTGGAAAAGGTCAGAAGTTGATTGGTCAGTTTAACCGAGAGGTGGAGCGCCTTTTCGGCCTCCTCCAAGGCGGCCATACTTTCCTGTTTATTGTCATGGACTGCCGCCTTCGCCAGGGAGAGATAGCCAAAGACGCCTTGCAGCAAGTTGTTAAAGTCATGAGCAATGCCGCCGGCCAGGGTGCCGATGGCCTCGAGCTTCTGGACCTTGAGCCGTTCCTCTTCGAGAAGACGCTTCTCAGTGACATCACTGACCGTCTCGATGGCCCGGATAACTTTCCCGGAGGCATCCTTCAACGGAAACGCCTTGATTTCAACAAACACTGAATTGCCGCCTGAATCCTCATGCCGGTGGTGGGTTGTCTGGGGCAGACCCGTGGCAAAGACCGCGCTGACGCAGCATTCCTCGCCTTCCTGGTGGCACGGCCTGGACAGTTTGTGGGACACTTCGAAACAAGGCCGTCCCTCGACTTGATCGAAGCTCAAACCCACCTGTTTGCAGTAAGCGCGATTAGCTGTGAGAATTCGGTAGGAACGGTCGACCAGGATGAACCCCTCGTCCACGCTGTCCAGAATATTGCGCACGAAGGATTCGTTTTGCCGCAGCTCTTCTTCGGCCTGTCGGCGTTCGGTAATGTCACGGAAGATTCCTACCATACATGGTTTCCCTTCCATCTCCATCACCGCGGCACTGATGTCCGCGTAAAACAGGGTCCCGTCCCTGCGTTTGACCGGAATATTCTCGGCCAGAGAAATCTCGCCGCGCCGCAACCTCTCAAAGGAATCGAGAGCGGCCGGGATATCCCCCTTCTGATGGATATCAGCGATCCCCAACTGGAGAAGCTCATCCTTGTCATGGTCGAGCATTTCGCAAATGATTCTATTGGCTTCGATGAATGTCATTCTCTCGGCATCGGCGATGAGGATTCCATCGTTTGCCTTATCGAAGATGGTCCTGAATTTATCCTCCGAGAGCCGGAGGAGTGTCTCGATTCGCTTCTGTTCCGTGATGTCCTGGGCAGTCCCGCTCAGGATCACGAGCTCGCCCGAATCATCGGGGATGAGCTCGGCCAGGGCGCGGATCGTTTTGATGGTTCCTTCCTTGGTTGTGCATCGATAATCCATTCTGAAGGGCTTGTTGCCTCGGAGCGCTTCTTCGATGGATTTTTTCAACAGCGGCCGATCATCCGGATGCACCATGCTGAAAAAAAGATCAAAGTTCTCATCTTCCTTCGGATCGAGGCCGAGCAGGCGGAACATTTCATCGGACCAGAAGGCCTGATTTGTCTTCAGATTGTGCTCCCAGCTTCCGATGTGGGCGATGCGCTGAGACTCGGCCAGCCGTTTCCTCTCGGCCTTCAACGCCTCTTCTGTGCGCCGGCGTTCTGTGATATCGCGAAAGATTCCCACCAGGCATGGTTTTCCTCCTATGTCCATCATGGTGGAATTAATGTCGGCATAAAATAAAGAGCCGTCTTTGCGTTTAATGGGGATATTTTCAGCCAGGGAATTTTCACCGCGCAGTTGGCGTCCAAAGGCTTCCTGAACGGCGGGGAAATCCGCCTCCGGATGGATATCCGCAATTCCCATTCGGAGAAGCTGGTCTTTGCCGTAACCGAGCATTTCGCAAATGGTCCGATTCGCTTCAACGAAAGTCCTGTTCTCGGCGTCGGCGATCAGAATGCCGTCGGTTGCTTTGTCGAAGATGGTTCTGCATTTATCCTCCGAGAGCCGGAGGAGCTTTTCGATCCGTTTTTGTTCCGTGATATCCTGGACTACGCCGGCCATCCCTACCGGGGCCCCGGATTTATCGCGAAGCACCTGACCAATGGTATGAAGGATGGCCTCCTCGCCGTCCTTGCGGAAGAAGATATAATCCATCTCAAAGGGCTTTTCGCCCTTCAGGGCCGCATCGATTGCCTGCAGAAAATCCTCTCTGCTGGCGGGGTGCATCTGCTGGAGGATGAGATCGTAGTCAGGAGCGATTTCGTGAGGTTCGAAGCCGTAAATGCGATACAACTCATCGGACCAGTGTACGGTATTGGTTGCCAGCTCCCAGTCCCAATCACCTACATGGGCGAGTGCCTGGGCACGGGATA
>JARRJE010000210.1:4512-6775 GCA_037379765.1 Deltaproteobacteria bacterium | reverse complement strand
CCTGCTGGAGGCCGATCGAACCGCCCGGCCCCTGGCCCGGGCGGATCTTCTGCCTCAACTCGGCCTCGCTACCGGAATCAATCGCAGCCATGCGGACATCACGGGATTTACGCCTCTGGAGGTGGATGAATCCTACACTGGAAATCATTACAGCGTCTCCCTCACCCAGCCTCTGTTCAACGGGCCGGCCTACACTTCCTTGAATGCCGCCGAAGCCCAGGCCAGGGCTGGAGAAGCAGGGCTTCTCGCTGCCGGGCAGCAGTTAATGCTCCAGGTCGCCGATGCCTATTTCGCGGTACTCCAGGCCCGAGCCGACGTGATGGTTGCCCGAACCCAGCAGGAACTCCTCAAGAGAACTCTGGATCAGGCGGAGGCGTTCCTGAAGGTCGGTACAGGAGACATCATTGCTGTCCGTGAGGCTCGGGCCCGCTGCGACGCCGCAGTGTCCGATCGGGTGCGGGCGGAAAACGAACTGAGCATCGCCCGGCAGGCCCTGCACCGCCTGACCCATAAGCCCTTTGGCCCATTGATCGATCTCGGACCCGTCGAGCCCGAAGGTCCCCGGCCGGATCGCGCCGAGCCCTGGGTCCAGGCCGCTCTCGACCAGCAGCCGGAGATACTCCGGGCACGGGAGGAGCTACGGATTGCCCGGGATCAGGTGACCATCGCTCGCAGGGGCCGCTGGCCTCGGTTGAACCTCGATGCCGGGTACAGCCACACCAAGGGAGAATTTCTGCCGAGCATTCATCGAAACGAATGGGCAGTGGGGCTGAATCTGCGATTCCCCTTCTTCCAGGGCGGGGCAATCGCGGCCCGGGCCCATCAGGCCAAGTCCCTGGCCCAGGCCAGCAGCCACCAGTTGGATGACCTCAAGGACCAGGTGCGGCTCGACACCGAAACCGCCTTTCTCAACCTTCAAAGCAGCGTGACCAGACTGAATGCGGCCTCCCAGGCACGGGCCTCGGCCAGAACCGCCCTTGATGCCACCCGCAAAGGATACCAGGTGGGAACTCGTTCAATCATCGACCTTTTGACTGTAACCGGGGATTTTACCGCTGCCGAACGCAACTATTATGTGGCCCTTTACGATCATGTGGCGGCCCGCATCAGGCTCAAGGCCGCGGCAGGAGTGCTCGCTGTCAAGGATCTCGAAGCGGTCAATGCCCTTCTTTCCCCGGTCGGTAAGAGGACGGGCCATCAGGGAAAGGAAAGCTGAATGGGCGGAAAAAAAGCGCTCCGGATCATACTTCCCCTGGCGGTTGCCGTTGGAATAGCAGTCGGCCTCTATCTCTTTTTCCACCGCGGGCCATCGTCTACCGCGACCTTGCGTCTTTTCGGGAATGTGGACATCCGCCAAGTCCAGCTGGCCTTCCACGATACCGGCCGGATCCAGCGGATTCTGGTGCAGGAAGGGGCGCCCGTGAAGGCCGGAGCGCTGGTAGCCGCGCTCGATCCGATCCGGTTCGAGGCGGCGGCAGACCGGGCACGGGCCAGAGTGGCGGCCCAAAAAGAGGTCTTGGCAAAACTTCTTGCCGGAAGCAGACCGGAGGAGATCGCCGAGGCAGCGGCTCGTGTCCGAGCCGCCAAGGCGACCCTGGAAGATGCCGAACAGACTTATCGCCGCACCAAAGCCCTGGCCCGCACCAAGTATGTCTCAGAGCAAAAACTGGATAATGCCCTAGCGGCACTTCAGAATGCTCGTGCCAGCCTGGATGCAGCCAAACAGGCCCATGTTTTGGCCGTCAAGGGACCGCGCGAAGAGGATATCGCCGCTGCCCGAGCCCAACTCCAGGAGGACCAAGCAGCCCTCAAGCTTGCCGAACGGCAGCTTGCCGACACCCGGCTCCTGGCACCGGCCGACGGCGTCATCCAAAACCGGATCCTGGAGCCGGGGGACATGGCCTTTCCTCAGACCCCGGTGCTGACCCTCGCCCTGAACAACCCGATCTGGGTCCGGGCCTACGTGCCGGAACCCGATCTCGGTAAAGTTTCCCTGGGGATGGCCGCCACGGTCCACACGGACAGTTTTCCCGGAAAGGTCTATCGCGGCTGGGTCGGCTTCATTTCACCCACCGCCGAGTTCACTCCCAAGCGGGTGGAAACCTCCGAGCTGCGCAGCAAGCTGGTCTATCGGGTGCGGGTGTATGTCTGCAATCCGGCCAACGAGCTGCGCCTGGGCATGCCGGTGACCGTGGATATCCTCCTGAAGGCTGAGAGGAGGGCGGTGGATTCGGGCGCGGCCAATCCCTGTCCCGGCGAGTGA
>JARRJE010000210.1:0-4384 GCA_037379765.1 Deltaproteobacteria bacterium | reverse complement strand
GCCAGGGGAGTAAGGCAGGCGGGGCCGTCCTGATCCTCGAACAGGTCGGCAAGACTTTTCGTGCCGGTGGCCGGACCATCCAGGCGCTTTCCGAGGTCAGTCTCGAGGTGCAGCCCGGAACGGTGACCGGCCTGGTCGGGCCGGATGGGGAGGGCAAGACCACACTGATGCGCCTGGTCTGCGGTCTTCTGGTGCCCGACCGGGGACAACTGCGGGTCCTCGGTTTCGATGTCTGCAAGGAGTCGCTGAAGGTCCAGGAGACGCTTCGTTACATGCCCCAGCGTTTCGGCCTCTACGAGGACCTCACCGTGCAGGCGAACCTGGACCTATACGCCGATCTACAGGGGGTGGAGTCGGCCGAACGCCCGGGCCGCTACGCCGAGCTCATGCACATGACCGGGCTCGGCCCGTTTACCGGGCGGCTGGCCGGGGCCCTTTCCGGGGGGATGAAGCAGAAGCTCGGCCTGGCCTGCACCCTGGTCGCCCCGCCGCGGTTGCTGCTGCTCGATGAGCCGACAGTGGGGGTGGACCCGGTCTCGCGCCGGGAGCTGTGGGAAATCGTCTACCGCCTGGTGCAGAAGCAAGGGCTGACGGTCCTGCTGAGCACCGCTTATCTCGACGAGGCGGAACGGTGCCAGGAGGTGATCGTCATGCACCAGGGGCGGGTCCACGGGCAGGGAGCGCCTTCCGCCTTCAGCAAGCAGGTCGAGGGCCGGACCTTCCAGGCCACCGCCCCCGCTCTCAACAAACGGGCGCTGCAGGCCCGGCTGGCAGGCGCCCCCGGAGTGATCGATGCAATCATTCATCGGGACGGGGTCCGGCTGGTGCTGGAACAGCCCGGGACTCCCGATTCCGAAACTTTCCTGCCCGGAGAGACCCGCATTGAGGTCCGCCCGGTGAAACCCCGCTTCGAAGACAGTTTCATCGCCCTGCTCCGGGGAAGGGGCGGCTCCTTTTTACCACCGGCAGCGGAGGCCAAACACATACCAGCAGCGGCCGGGGAGGAAGAGGTCATCCTCGTTGAGCACGTCAAACGTCGTTTCGGTGATTTTTACGCGGTCAACGGGATCTCCTTTGCGGTTCGCCGAGGGGAGGTCTTCGGGCTGCTCGGCGCCAATGGGGCCGGCAAATCGACAACCTTCCGCATGCTCTGCGGGCTGCTGCCGGCCTCGGAAGGCAAGCTCCTGGTGGCGGGTCGGGACCTGCGCACCTCGGCGGCCGCAGCGCGGGGCCGTATCGGGTACATGGCCCAGCGCTTCTCTCTCTATGCCGATCTCTCCGTGCGGGAAAACCTCCGCTTTTTCAGCAGTGCCTATGGCCTGCGCGGCGGGGTCCAGCGCGAGCGGATCACTTGGGCGCTTCGGGAGTTCGAGCTCGGCCCCCGGGCGGAGAGCACCAGCGGCGATCTGCAGCTCGGCTTCAAGCAGCGGCTGGCCTTGGCCGCGGCCCTGATGCACCGCCCCGAAATCCTCTTTCTCGACGAGCCGACCTCGGGGGTCGATCCCCTGGCGCGGCGCGAGTTCTGGCACCGCATCAACGGACTTGCTGAGAAGGGGGTGACCGTGCTGGTGACCACCCATTTCATGGAAGAGGCGGAATACTGCGACCGCCTCGTCATTATGGCCCGAGGAAAAATCCTGCAGAAGGGACGCCCCAGGAGACCAGGGCCCGCTTTCGCACCCCCGAGCGGCCCGAACCGACCATGGAGGATGCCTTCATTGCCCTGATCGAGGGACAGGCCACTCCGGGAGCCGGGTCATGAAAGACGGACCACCTATCCAGCTGATGCGCCTCAAAGGACTGATGCGCAAGGAAGCCGTGCAGATCCTGCGGGACCCGTCGAGCCTGGGCATCGCCTTTATCCTGCCGCTGGTGCTGCTCCTCATCTTCGGCTACGGAGTGTCTCTTGACGCCGAACATGTGCCGCTTGCCGTGGTGGCGGAGCAACCCACCCCCCAAACGGCCGCCTTTGCCGCCGGGTTCGCCCGGTCGAGGTATTTCGCGCCCCGGGCCTATTCGGAGATCGAACCGGCCGAAAAGGCCCTGCGGCATGGGGAGGTGGAGGGCATTGTCTGGCTGCGCGGCGATTTCAGCCGCAAGCTCCTTGCCGGCGAGGTCCCGGACATCGGTGTCTTCGTCAACGGGGTGGACGCCAACACCGGCCGGATCATCGAAGGGTATCTGCAAGGGATGTGGAACAACTGGCAGGGGCAGCTCGCCGCCTCCCGGGGCCGACCCTATCATTTTCCGGTGGAGTTGGAGCAGCGGGTCTGGTTCAATCCGGGCCTGCGGAGCCGGGATTTTCTCGTCCCCGGTCTCATCGCGGTCATCATGACCCTGCTCGGAGCCCTGCTCACCGCCCTGGTCGTGGCCCGGGAATGGGAGCGGGGCACCATGGAGGCCCTTTTGGTGACCCCGGTGCGGGTCCCGGAAATCCTGCTCGGCAAGCTGGTCCCCTATTTTCTGCTCGGCATGGGGGGGCTGCTCTTTTCGGTGGCCATGGCGGTCTGGCTCTTCGCGGTCCCGTTGCGCGGCTCCCTGTGGCTGCTCCTGGCGGCCTCGGCCCTTTTTCTGCTCACTGCGCTGGGCATGGGCCTGCTCATTTCCACGGTGGCCCGCAATCAGTTCGTGGCCGGCCAGGTGGCCATCATCGTCACCTTCCTCCCTGCCTTCATCCTCTCCGGATTCATCTTCGACATCAACAGCATGCCGGTGCCGATCCAGCTTCTGACCCATATCATTCCGGCCCGCTACTACGTGGCCATCCTGCAGACAGTCTTTCTGGCCGGCAACATCTGGCCGGTTGTCCTTCCCAACGGGCTGGCCCTGCTCGTCATGGGGGCCTTTTTCCTTACCATGGTCCGTCGGCGCACCAGCAAGCGCCTTTAGGAGGTTCAGAGAAACGCCATGTGGCGCCGGATCATTGCCCTCACGAAAAAGGAGTTTCTGGCCCTGCTCAAGGACAAGCGCAGCCGCTTCGTGGTCATCGTTCCGCCCCTGGTTCAGCTGTTGATCTTCAGCTACGCCGCCACTTTCGACCTCAACCGGATTCCCTACGCCGTCTATAACGAGGACGCGGGATTTGCTTCCCGACAGCTATTGGCCCGTTTTGTAGGCTCCGCGAACTTCGAGCTGGCCGGCGGGGTGGACCGCGAGGGACAGATTCCGTCCCTGATCGACAGCAAAAAGGTCATGATGGTGCTCCACCTCGGTCCCCATTTCACCCGGGACCTCCTGCTTGGCCGCTCCGCCCCGCTGCAGCTCATCGTAGACGGGCGCAACTCCAATACCGCCGCGGTCCTAGTGGGCTATGTGCGCAGCATCGTCACCGACTTCAACGAGAGCTGGGCCGAAACCCATGGCCTTCCCATCTCTCCCGCGCGCCTTGAAATGCGGTCCTGGTTCAATCCCAACCTCGAGAGCCGCTGGTTCATCGTCCCGGGGATTGTGGGGCTGCTGACCCTGGTGGTGACCCTGATCGTCACCTCGCTTTCAGTGGCCCGGGAAAGAGAGGGGGGGACTTTCGATCAGCTGCTGGTCACCCCCCTGCGGCCTCTGGAGATCCTGCTCGGCAAAGTGCTCCCCGGCTTCATCATTGGGACGGGGGAAGGTTCCTTCATCATCCTCATGGCCGTCCTCTGGTTTCACGTTCCCCTGCGCGGCAGCCTGCCGGCCCTGTATGCCGGGCTTTTCCTCTTTCTCCTTTCCGCCATCGGAGTGGGGCTGATGATTTCCTCCATCGCCGTCACCCAGCAGCAGGGGCTGCTCGGGGCTTTTCTCTTCCTGGTCCCGGCTGTCGTTTTGTCCGGTTTCGCCACCCCCATCGCCAACATGCCCGCTTTTATCCAGCACCTCACCCTGCTCGATCCTCTGCGCTATTTTCTCCTGGTGATTCGCGGGGTCTTCCTGCAGGGAGATTCCTTCGGCTTGCTCTGGCCTCAGTACTGGCCGATGGCGCTGATCGGCCTTGTGAACCTGGCCGCTGCCGGTTGGCTTTTCAGGCACCGTCTGTATTGATCAAGATTTTCTAAATGGGGAAAGAGGTGATGTCGACAATCCGAGAAAAGAACTGGCTTAGCCAATCGGCTTGGAGGAAGCTGTCAACAGCCGAGACGACTTCAGGCACAGGAGGCGTGTTCGACGAAAGGACCCCTTTGTGTGCCCGTCTTTTTTTGGGCTTTGCCCACAACAACGGCGCGAGCAAAGACCATTACGGCGATCCTATCGACAAGGTGGAGAGTTTCAGGAATGTGTCGGCCGGGGGGATATAAGCCGTGCTAAAGAGGAACGCAAAAAGCAAATAAATCTTTGGCTCTTCAGCAGAATTTGTGGGTGACTTCTGGTTCAGGCAAGTCTCCGAGCGTGTGATAGAGGGCAATTTTCA
>JARRJE010000209.1:0-4397 GCA_037379765.1 Deltaproteobacteria bacterium | reverse complement strand
CACTTACAGGTGAAAGCGGGAAAAGATCGCCGGGTTTCTGCTCCGGGATCCTGTACGTAAAGAGTTGATTTAGGGAAAATGACAGCGGTCAAGAAGACGTCGAAATCCATCGCCGAGCAGCTCGGACTCGGTCGCCCCAAGCGGCGGCCGGCCCGGGTGGCCCAGGCTGTCCAGCACGAGCTGGCCGTCCTCTTTCTGCAAGGGATCAAGGACCCCCGGATCGGAGCGGTCACCATCACCAAGGTGGAGGTCTCCGCCGATCTCCGTCGGGCGCTGATTTTCTACGACGCCGTTGAAGAGGAGGCCGAGCAGGCAGCCGCCGGCCTGGAAAGCGCCAAAGGGTTCATCCGTAGTCACCTGGCCAGGGAGCTGAACCTGCGCTATGCGCCGGAGCTGGTTTTCAGGCTGGATGCAGGCGCCGCCAATCAGGCCCGGATCGAGGAGCTGCTGCGGGAAGACAGGGAGCGGGATGAGCGGACCGCCGACTGAGTTGGTTCGCACTCTGGGCCGGGCCAGACGGATTTTCGTGGCCGCCCACGTTTACCCGGACGGCGACGCCCTTGGCTCTCTGCTTGCCCTGGCCGAAAGCCTCGAGGCAATGGGCAAAGAGGTGTACCGCTACAGCGAGGAAGAGGCCTCCCACCTCTACGACTTTCTGCCGGGCAGCGGACGACTCCGGACTGCGGTTCCCGTTGATCTCACTGCCTTCGACTGCGCCGTGGCCCTCGACTGTGGCGACCGTTACCGGCTGGGCCGGGAGATGGAGCGGCTGCTTGCCATTCGCCCCTTTTTGGTCATCGACCACCACGCCGGCCATACCCCGTTCGGGGACCTGGCCTGGGTCGACCCGGAGCGGGCGGCCACCGGCGAGATGGTCTATGATCTGATTCAGGCCTTGGGCGGCGAGGTGTCGGCCACGGCGGCCTATTGTCTTTATGCCGCCATCGTGTCCGATACCGGCTCGTTCAAATATTCATCCACCAGCGCCGAGACCTTCCGGGTGGCCCAGGAGCTCGTGGAGCGGGGGGTGAAGCCGTCGGAGGTGGCAGGCCGGCTTTTCGACAATTACACGGTCGCCCGGCTGCATCTGCTCACTGCGGTGCTCGAGACCCTGGAGCTGCACGCCGGCAACCGCATCGCCCTGATCAGCGTCAGCCGGGAGCTGTTCGCGCAGACCGGCGCCAGCCAGGCGGATACGGAGAACTTCATCAACTATCCCCGGGCCCTGGCATCGGTGCAGGTGGCCGCCTTCATCAAGGAGGCCCCGGATGACCTGATTTCGGTGAGCCTTCGCTCCAAGGGCATCCGCCATGATGTGGCCGCGGTGGCCGCCCGGTTCGGAGGCGGCGGTCATCGGAACGCCGCAGGCTTCAAGCTGGCGGGCGAGACCGTGGCCGGAGTGCGGGAGAAGCTTCTCCCGGCCCTGGCCGATCTGGTGGGAGAGGAGGCATGATTGTCCCAGAAGCCGACCGCGCCGCCGGGACTGCGTTCCCGGCCATCGGCGGCGGACCGCCCGAGATCGGGGTGTACCTGGTGGACAAGCCGCCAGGCCCCACCTCCTTCCGGATCGTCCAGCAGGTGCGGCGCGCCCTGGGGATCAAAAAGGTGGGGCACGCGGGCACCCTGGATCCGTTCGCCTCGGGGCTGCTGATCATCGCCGCCGGCCGGCCCGCCACCAAGTTGATCGGCGGCCTGATGGCCGGAGAAAAGGAATACGAGGCCGTGCTCCGACTGGGGATCGAGACCGATACCCACGACCCGGAAGGGCGGGTGATCGCCGAGCGGCCGCTGACGGACATTACCCCGAAACGGATCGAGGCCTGTCTGGCCGGGCTGAGAGGTGAGCAACTCCAGGCGCCTCCCGCCTATTCGGCGGTGAAGCACGAGGGACGGCCGCTTTACTATTATGCCCGCAAGGGGATCGCCGTCAGCAAGGAGCCGCGCCGGGTCTTCATCCGGGAGCTCGCAAGCGGCGGCCTCGACAACGACCGCCTGGCCATTCGGGTGTGCTGCAGCAAAGGCACCTACATCCGGACCCTGGCGGCCGACATCGGCCGCTGCCTGGATTGCGGCGCCCACCTGGCGTCATTAAGACGGTTGCGAAGCGGGCCGTTTTCCGTTACAAATGCGCTGCCCGGCGTCGAACTGCAGGATTCCGGACCGGCCCGCGCTCTTTTGCTGCACCACCGTATGACGGTGAACGAAGTTGTGCATAAAATTGAATCGTAAGAGAACAATGCTGAACGGCACCGTGCCGGCAATGAACGCCAGGGCCGGAATGAGTCAACGACAGTGAGGAGGTAGTACCGTGGCAATGCATGCCGAAAAGAAAAAAGAAATCATCGAGAAGTTCAGCACCCACCAGGGGGACACCGGGTCTCCCGAAGTTCAGGTCGCTTTGCTCAGCGAGCGGATCGGCTATCTGACCGAGCATTTCAAGACCCACAAGAAGGATCATCATTCCCGGCGGGGACTGCTGAAGCTGGTCGGCCAGCGCCGGCGGCTGCTCAACTACCTGCGGGAGAAGAACCTGGACCGCTACCGCAGCCTGATCCAGGAACTGGGCATCCGGAGGTAAGCGCCCCCCATGCCCCTGCCGCCCAGGCGGCAAAGCGAGTGAACCGGTTGCTGCGGCGCCGGGAGAAATCGATCGTATCCGGCCGGCCCTGGAATTCGTCGCCGTTTTCCAGGTCCAGCAGATTTACCTTGTAAGCGTTCACCAATGTCGCGGCTGCCCGGCGAGGAAGTTTCGGCCGCAGTGTCGGCCAGAGGCCTGGAAGCCCGTCGCCGGTCGAGGCGAACAGTCATCATGCACCAAGCAGATGCGGTATTGGTGAGCGCTTACCGGCAATGCAGCTCAATTTGAGGAAATTGAATGAAAAAAGTCGAAACAGAAATCGGGGGGCGAATCCTTTCGATCGAAACGGGCAAAATCGCCAAGCAGGCCAACGGTGCCGCCGTCGTCACTTACGGAGAAACCGTGGTGCTGGTCACCGCCACCGCCACCAGGGAGCCGCGGGAGGAAGGGGATTTCCTGCCCCTCACCGTGGAGTACCAGGAGCGGTTCTATGCCGTGGGCCGCATCCCGGGGAGCTATTTCCGGCGGGAGATCGGCCGGCCTACCGAGAAGGAGACTCTCTCGGCCCGGTTCATCGACCGGCCGCTGCGGCCTTTGTTCCCCGACGGTTACAGGAACGAAACCCAGGTGATCGCCACGGTTCTCTCCATGGATCAGCAGAACGATCCGGACATCCTGGCCATGATCGGCGCCTCCACGGCCCTGTCCATCTCGGAGATTCCCTTCCACGGACCCATTGCCGGGGTCCGGGTGGGGTATATCGACGGCGAGTATGTCCTCAATCCCACCAAGGACCAGCTCGACGTCTCCCGGCTGAATCTGATCGTGGCCGGCTCCCGCAATGCGGTGGTGATGGTGGAAGGCGGCTCGGACAGTCTTTCCGAAGAGGAGGTTTTAGAGGGAATCTTCTTCGGCCACCGGGGGCTGCAGCCGATCCTCGATCTGCAGGATGAGCTGCAGGCGGCCCTCGGCAGGCCAAAAATGGAAGTGGCGCCGGTGGAGATCGATCGCGACCTCGAGCAGCGGGTGACGGATCTTGCCCGGGCGGAGATGGAGGAAGTGGTCACCACAGCCGGCAAGCAGGAGCGAAGCGACCGCTACCACCGGCTCGAGGAGAAGATCGTGGCCCAACTCGCCGACGAGAGCGAGGTCAACCCCAAAACGGTGAAGGCCCTCCTCTACGATTTGAAAAAAACCATGATGCGGGCCCGGATCGTCAAGGAGAAGGCTCGGATCGACGGCCGGCTCTTCGACGAGATCCGGCCCATCACCAGCGAGGTCTCCGTTCTGCCCCGCACCCACGGCTCGGCGCTTTTTACCCGCGGCGAGACCCAGGTGATGGGGACCGCCACCCTGGGGAGCACAGCCGACGAGCAGAAGGTGGAATCCCTCTATGGCGAGTCCACCAAGCCCTTCATGCTCCACTACAATTTCCCGCCCTACTGCGTGGGCGAGGTGCGCTTCCTGCGCGGACCGAGCCGGCGGGACATCGGCCACGGGGCTCTTGCCGAGCGTTCCATCCGGGCGGTGCTGCCGGCCGACGACAGCTTCCCTTACACCATCCGGGTGGTTTCCGAGGTGCTCGAATCGAACGGCTCCTCCTCCATGGCCACGGTGTGCGGGGGCAGCCTGGCCCTCATGGATGCGGGCGTGCCTCTGAAAAAAGCGGTGGCCGGGGTGGCCATGGGCCTCATCAAGGACGGCGACGAGATCGTGGTCCTTTCCGACATCCTCGGCGACGAGGATCATCTCGGCGACATGGATTTCAAGGTGACCGGCACCGTGGACGGGGTCACCGCTCTGCAGATGGACATCAAGA
>JARRJE010000208.1:0-5452 GCA_037379765.1 Deltaproteobacteria bacterium | reverse complement strand
GGCTTCGTTCTAGTGGCGATTGTGGCCTTCGCAGAGGAAACCATGTTCCGGGGCTACCTGCTCCTGCGGTTCAGGGAGATCACCTCGAGCGAGACCACGGCGGTGATCCTTGCCACCATCATCTTTGCCTTCGGCCACGGCTACGAAGGAACCGCCGGGATCGGAACCGTCGGATTTCTGGGCCTGGTCTTCGCCCTCGTCTATCTGTGGCGGGGCAGCCTCGTTGCGCCTATGACGATGCACTTCCTTCAGGATTTCCTCGGGATCGTCCTGGCGCCCCTTCTTTCGAAGTAAGCAGTAAACTTCTACAGGCACCGCATCTCCTTTGTCATCAGCCTGTTCGCGGACACCAGTCCAGCTCACAGGCCTCTTTCGCGGATCTACAGCACCTGTGGAGGCTTACAGAAGTATGAGTAGGGATCTCTGCGTTTTTTTGGGAATTGGCTCTGTCGGGTTGGATCGATTTGCAGCCCGGGACCTTTCGAGGCTTGGCTTCAGATGCCGAGCAGTCCCGCCACGGCGCCGGTCATCAAAGTGGCCAGGGTGCCGGCCGCCACCGAGCGTAAGCCCAGGGCCACGATCTCCTTCCTTCTCTCCGGGGCTATGGCCCCCAAACCCCCGATCATGATTCCCGGACTCGGTTATCAGTTATTTAAACAAAAAGCCGAAGATATTGAACACCGTGTTTTGGCGAATGCGCAATATTAAAAAAGATTGAATTTTTCACATCCTATTGTCTCGGTGCTTCCCCTGGATGATTCGCCGGTAGTGGGTCAATCGTTGGCGGATTTCTTTAAAAATTTTTTTAAAAATCCCCATTCCGGCCGAAGGAAGGAGCCCTGGCCTGATTGGAATTTTTATAAGTAATTATCAATAAGTAGATTATACGAGGCCTCCCCTTGCCGCCCGCCGGCTCACTGGTATTTTTCTTGCTCTGTCATAGTCGGAGTATGAAATCCGCCCCCAAAAAACAAGCTGTCTCCGGCCAGTCGACTTTCGATCTTCGTTTCAAGAAGCTCGTCAACGAGATCCACGCCGCCCGGGATATCCGCGTCATCCAGCTCGGGCTGCGCCAGCAGATTCTCAATCTTTACGATGCAGAGATGGCGACCGTTTATCTCGTCGACGCCGTGAAAAAGGAGCTTTACTCCTTAGTGGCGCTGCCGGGCAGGCGGGTCAAGCAGATCCGGGTGCCGGTTAACGTCAAAAGTATCGCCGGCTATGTGGCCAAGACCGGCAAGATCCTCAACCTCTGCAACGTTTACGACGAGATGGAGTTGCTCCATATCGATCCCCGCCTCTCCTTCGACAAGTCATGGGATTTGAAGACAGGCGCCAAGACGCGGCAGACTTTGGTCCTTCCCATCTTCTTTCGCAACTCGCTCATGGGGGTGGTGCAGCTCATCAATAAGAAAAGCAGCCCAAACTTCACGGTCGCGGATCGGAAACATCTCCTGAATCTCGCTGAAACTTTGGGCGTGGCTTTATACAACCACCGCAATTACTCCCGACCTCCCGCTTCCAAGTATGATCTCTTGGTTAAGAACGAGGTCATCACTGCGAAGGAGCTCGCCCGGGCCAAGTCCCTGGCAGCTCGACACCAGACCGAGCTGGAAAGCGTTCTTCTCAATGATTTCAAAGTATCCAAGGAAGACCTCGGCCAGGCCCTCTCCAAGTTCTACGGCATCCCATTCCAGGATCTGAACGCCATCCGGGGCTACCCTGCCGACTTCCCCGACGGCATCAAACTCGAGTACTTTCGGAAGTCGCACTGCATCCCCCTCACCATGGAAAACGGCAAGACCGTCCTCTTTGTCAACGACCCCAAAGACCAGGGACGCATCCAGGAGCTCGCCCAGGTAATGCGGACCATCGATTATGAGCTGCGCCTGGCGCTGAAAGAGGACATCGAAAATTATTTTAATCTCCATCACCCATCCCTCCCGGTGAGAAAGGTGGCTGCCCAGGACCGGAGCGTAACCGAAATACTCAAAGCGGTGAGAGAGCAGGGGGGCGACGGATACCTTGGGGATGATCTTGAAATCGAGGGCGAAACTCCTGACGACCGGGCCATCGTGCTCCTGGTGCGAAAAATCATCGAGGATGCCCATAAGCAGGGAGCCTCCGATATCCATATCGAGCCGTATGGATACAGGCAGGACGCCGAGGTGCGCTACCGGGTGGATGGCCGATGCAGCCAGGTTTTAACAATTCCCAGGGGGCATATAAGGGCAGTGATCTCTCGGCTGAAATTGCTCGCCAAGCTTGATATCTCCGAACGCCGCAAGCCCCAGGACGGCAAAATAGTGTTCAAGACCTCCAAGGGACGCAAGCTCGATCTGCGAATCACCACCGTTCCGACGACGGAAGGCAATGAGGACGTGGTGCTGCGGCTGCTCGCCGAGAGCGAGCCGCTGCCGCTGTCAAGGATCATGCCGGCTTCCACCTTCAAGCGGTTCAGCAGAATCATCCGCAAGCCCTATGGGATCGTGCTCGTGGTCGGTCCCACCGGCTCGGGCAAGACCACCACCCTCCATTCCGCTCTCAACTTCATCAATACCCCGGACAAGAAGATCTGGACCGCCGAGGACCCGGTGGAGATCACCCAGTACCGGCTGCGGCAGGTCCAGGTCAACCCCAAGATCGGCTATACTTTCGCCGACGCCATGCGGGCTTTCCTGCGGGCCGACCCGGACGTGATCATGGTGGGAGAGATGCGGGACGCGGAGACGGTACGCATGGGCATCGAGGCCTCACTTACCGGTCACCTGGTTTTTTCAACCCTGCACACCAACTCGGCGCCTGAGACCATCTCCCGCTTGGTGGACATGGGCATGGACCCCTTCATCTTCGCCGACGCCCTGCTCGGTATCCTCGCCCAACGGTTGGTGAAAACTCTCTGCAGGTGCAAGGCCCCTTACCGGCCGAGCCGCAGCGAATACGACCATCTGCGTCAAGGCTATACCAGCAGCCTGTTCGACCAGCGGCTGCAAATCCCTTATACAGAAGATCTCGAACTGTACAAACCGGTGGGCTGCCAGCAATGCCAGAACACAGGCTACCGCGGACGGATGGGGCTCTATGAGCTGCTCACCGGCAGCAAGGCGATGAAGAAGCTCGTCATCCGAAAGGCTACGGTAGAAGAAATCAGGCTGCTGGCGGTGCGGGAAGGAATGGCCACCCTCCTTCAGGAGGGCATTCACCAGATTTTCCTTGGCAATACGGATATCAGGCAGGTGATGAGCGTCTGCTCTTCCTGACTTAGAGACGGAGCGCCAGGCAGAAACCGTCTTTCTCCGGCGAATGGAGGGGAAGGAAGGAATAGAGTTGGACGGAGTGCCAAGCCGGGGAATCGGCCAGGGCCCGATTGAAAGCGTCCGACTCCGGAAAGGCGGTATTGTCCACCGCCAGCAGTCCTCCCGGACGGAGCAATCTTTCGCATTGGCCCAGGGCCGGCGCGTACTGTTCCTTGTCTATGTCCATGAAAACAAGATCGAAGGGGCCTGGAATCTCCGGCAGGAGCCGGAGGGCCTCCCCTTCGCGGACGGAGACGGTTTCCGTCAGCTCGGTCTTTCGCAGGTTGACCCGAGCCCGGGCGGCCATGGCCGGGTCGTTGTCTACCGTCATCACTTGGCCGCCGCAGGGCTTGCAGGCCCTGCCCAGGAAAATGGCTGAATAACCGATGGCGGTGCCGAGCTCGAGGACTTTGGTTGCTCTGACCGCCACGGTCAGGACGGCGAGCAGTGTGCCCGCCACCGGGCCGATGATGGGAATTTCCTCCCGCCGGGCCTCCTCTTCCAGCCCAAGGAGAAGCGGGTCCCGCTCCGGCGTCCATTGCCGGAAGTATTCTTCAGGATGCTCGACAATGGTACTCTTGCTGTTCATGACTTGTGCAGGCAGGCATGAACGACCATGATCTTCTGCGCCATGCCGGTGCCCAAGGCCATGCGCGAATCTTCGATCGCCACGATAAAGGGGCCGGCGGCATGATTGTTGATCACCTGCAGGCAAGTGCCCACCGTAAGTCCCATGGCGGTCAGGCGGGCCTGCATCTCCCGACCTCCTGCAATGCGGACGATCTGCACTTTCTCGCCGTTGGCGGCCATTAGCAGAGGAATGGTGTCGTCCCGTTGGTTTATGCAGTCGGCACAAAGGCCGTAGATCTCCATTTTGTGCTGGAGAGGATGGAACCCGAGGTCCTTGGCGATGGCCATCTGCAGCCGTTCGAGCCCGGGGTTGACGAACTCCTGGATGCTGCCGCAGCGGGTACAGATGAAGTGATCGTGGTGTTGGCCCAGATGGCGATGCTCATACTGGGTGAGGTCGAGAATGGTCAGCCGGTCTTCGATGCGGTTGGCGCCGAAGGATTCGAGCACGGTCCGAAACTGTTCGATCTCCTGCTCATGCTGATCGATGGGGCCCATTTCACCGGTCTTCGCCGGCCAATTGTTCAGAAAGGGAAAACGGATCATCGAAAAAAACTCCGAAAAATCGTTATCTGCAGGAGGACGATGGACAAGGCGAAACAGAGGACCACTGCCGGTCGAGCAGCAGGTGATGTGGCCTGAAATTGGCCTTGTAGCTCATAGCGTCTACATTTTCGATCCAGTAGCCCAGATATAGGTGGCTGATCTGCCATTCACGGCAGAAAGAGAGAAGATAGAGGATATTATAGGTGCCGGGGCTGCGTCGGCTCTCCTCCGGGTCGAAATAGAAATAGACTGCATTGAGCCACTCGGTGCCGGCATCCACCACGGCCACGCCCAGAAGCCGGTGGTCAGGGAGTCGGTATTCGATTTCAAAGGTGTTGGTGATGCTGCTCACGAAGAAGCCGAAGTAGTACTCGTCGGCCGAATTGCCGCGGCCGGGATACCTGGACTGGAGAAATTTGTTGCAGAGGGCGAGTTTTTCATCGCTGGCCAGCAACGGTTTCATCCGGGCGGTGACGTCGCGGTTGCGTCGCCAGGTGCGGCGCTGGCTGCGGTTGGGCCGGAATCCCTCGGGATCGATGCGGATGGGTACGCACCGCCGGCATTCGGGGCAGAGCATGGTGTAGAGGTTGTTGCCGCTGCGCCGGAAACCGGCGGCCATGAACTGCTCCATCACCGGGTCCGGGACGGGACCGAGGAGGGCCTGATGGTAGAGCGCCAGGTGCGGCAGCCCGTAAGGACACTGGGCCGGAATATCATAAAAGTACTTATCGAGGTCGGCGGTGATCTGCGCATAACCCCGATTTTTTTCATCGCCCGCCGACATGATCGATTTCACCTTTTTTGCTGTCATATCCGAGGGTACGGAAGACATCCGCCTCTTCCCTCCGCTTACCATCCGCCGCCATTCTTGTCAAACAGGGGTGAGGCCGGTACAATCTTTTTTTCCTTGGGCACATACCCGTATAGTAATCATCTTAGGGATAAAGTCGATGCGGATCAAGCTTGTTGCAATCAATTGC
>JARRJE010000207.1:0-6170 GCA_037379765.1 Deltaproteobacteria bacterium | reverse complement strand
CGAAAAAAGGAGGCATGGTCATGAGGCCCTTCACTTCCAGGTGGGGCAACTCGATGATTTCCCGCAGCAGTTCCCCGGCCTTTTCGGGAAGGATGCCTGCTTTTTGCGGCTCGCGCCCGACATTGACCTGGATGAGGATTGGTAAGCGCTTTCCCAGGCCCGCTGCATACTTTTCAAGGGCTCGGGCCAGCTTCATCCGGTCCACCGTTTCGATCATGGCGAACAGCTCGGCCGCTTGCCTGGCCTTGTTGGTCTGCAGGTGGCCAATGAAATGCCAATCAAGCTCTGGGCCGAACGCGGCGACCTTGGCTTCGGCCTCCTGAAGATAGTTCTCCCCGAACAAGAGCTGGCCGGCATCGACAGCCTCCCTGATTTTCTCGGCAGTCACCCTCTTGCTGACCGCCACCAGTCGCACCTCGCCGGGGTCGCGCCCAGCGCGCCGGGCCGCCGCCGCCATTCTCTTCCGGATTCGAGCGAATTTTTCACCGATCGTTATCATCGGGCTTGCTTCTCCAAACCGAAAAGGCGGCAGGCATTGGCCGTCGTCGCCCGGGCCACTGCCGCCAGCTCTATTTCCTTCAGCTCCGCGACCTTTTGTGCCGTATAGAGCACGTAAACCGGCTCATTGCGTTTGCCTCGCCGGGGAACCGGCGCCAGAAACGGTCCATCGGTCTCGACGAGCAGCCGGTCAAGAGGAGTGGCACGCACCGCTTCTTGCAGAATGTCGGCCTTGGCAAAGGTAACTACCCCAGGCACCGAAATGTAGAATCCGAGTGCCATAACCTCCCGCGCCAGGTTGGCATCACCGGAAAAGCAGTGCATGACCCCTCCGGCAGGAAAAGGTCCCTCTTCATGCAGAACGGCCATAACCTGAGAGTGAGCTTCCCGATCATGGATGATCAGCGGCAAAGCCAGGTCCTTTGCCAGCCTCACCTGGCGCCGAAAGTGCTCCAGCTGCAACGGAGCGGGCGCGTATTCCTTCACCAGGTCCATTCCGATCTCGCCGTAGGCCACCACCCGGGGCTCAGCCGCCAGCGCCTTGAGCTCTTCGTAGTCTGCTTCGGTGATCCCTTCCACGTGATGGGGATGGATGCCCACCGCGGCGAAGACCCCATCGTGGCCGGCGGCAAGCGCCACTGCCTGCCGAGAGCTCTCCAGATCGATGCCGATGGTGAGCACTTTCCGGACCCCGGACTCGAACGCCCGGGCAAGCACCATCTCCAGATCCCTGCCGTAGGCAGTCATATCCAGATGGCAATGCGTGTCCACCAGACTTTCACCTGACGGCAGCACCGGCAGAGGGATTTCTTTTTTCTTTTTGGTCATGAGTCCTCCGGCCGGAAAACAAAAAATACAAGGGCAAGGCGCGAGGTTAAAGGTTCAAAGAAAACTGCTTTCAAAATGGGGAGAAAGACCTCCGTGCGCTGGCCGTTTTTCTTTTGACCTTGGCTCCTTGTACCTTGTACCGCCAAAATACCTGTTTCTGGACGGACATTATCTACCAAATTCTCCTCCCCGTCGCAACGGCGGCTAACAGGTCAAATGATTTGACAAACTCTCTCCCCTCCGAATATCCTTGGAAAGCTTGGCCCACACCACCAATCTTTCCGCACCCGAAACGACCTGAAAGAACCGATGCAGTCAACGATTCTCGAAGCCATACACCGACGCCGCTCCATCCGTGAATTTACGGAAGAAAAAGTTAGCAGCGAACAGATCCTTACTATTATCGAAGCTGGCGTCTGGGCGCCTTCCGGGCTGAACAACCAGCCTTGGCGCTTCGTCATCGTTCGGGACCAGGAAGTCCGCTCTTCCCTGGCGGCCCAGACGAAATACGGGCATATCATCAAGGCCGCGCCGACGGTGGTCGCCGTCTACCTCGACCGGAATGCCATGTACCATGAGATCAAGGACCATCAAGCGGCGGGCGCGTGTCTGCAGAACATGCTGCTCGCCGCCGAGGCCTTGAATCTTGGAGCGGTCTGGCTGGGCCAGATCCTCCAGAACAGAAACGAGGTTAATGCCGTTCTCGGGCTCACCGACCGATACGAGCTAGCGGCAGTCCTGGCAGTGGGCCACCCGCGGCATCGGAATCAGCAGTCTGGACGCAAACCCCTCACCGAATGCATTCTGAAAGAATTGTAACATTGGCAAGGTCGCCTCTTATCATTGATAAAAAGCGGTTCACAGGAGGTTCTCAGATGCTAATCGCGCGCACGAAACATTTTCTTTCCCTTCTCTTGCTGCTGGCGCTTCTTCTGCCGGCAGGTTGCGCCAAACTGGGGAACGGCAGTACAGGGCAAAACGGGGCCTCCGCCGAAACACCAGCCGCCCAAAAGGGGCCGGAACCATACTATCCCACCGATTTCAAGGATATCATGGTCCCGGCAGAGCTGACCTGGAACCGTGAAAAAAGCATGTCTATCCGGACCGCTTCGTTTGCCGGCGGCATTATCAACTTCTCTGGGCGGGTGGACATCGATTCCCTGACCAATTTCTTCATCGTCAGCATGCAGAAAGACGGTTGGAAGCTCTCCGGTTCAATCAAATACAAGAATGTGCTTCTTGCCTTCACCAAGCCCCGGAAAACTTCCCTGATCAACATCTTTCAGAATGATTTCGGGTATAAAACAGAAGTGAATATCTATGTCACTGAGGAGGTGCACAGCTCCACCTCTCCCACACATAGCCCCGCTACTTTTCGGTAGCAAGTGGACGCTTCCCTTTTCGAGAACAAGACCCTCCTTCTGGGGGTGACCGGAAGCATCGCCGCTTACAAGACGGCTGACTGGGTGCGCGCCCTCGGACGGGAGGGTGCCTCGGTGCAGGTGGTGATGACTGAGGCGGCCTGCCGCTTCATTGCGCCGCTCACCTTTGCTGCCCTTTCCGGCCGCGAAGTCCACACCGACATGTTCGCTTCGGCCGGAGCGGAAACCATTCCCCACATCCGTCTGGCTCGCGACAGCGATCTCCTCCTGATTGCCCCGGCCACTGCCACCACCCTTGCTCGCTTGGCCAATGGCCTGGCCGAAGACCTCCTTTCCGCGATCGTTCTGGCCACCCGTGCGCCGGTCCTGGTCTGCCCGGCGATGAATGCCGCCATGTACCAGCACCCGGCCACCCGGGCCAACTTGGACCGACTGGCCGCCTATGACTACCGGATCTTGACCCCGGACACCGGCGTCATGGCTTGCGGCGAGGAGGGTCCCGGCCGACTGCCGGAATGGGATACGGTGCGGGAAAGCCTCTTGGCCGCCCTATCGCCGCGCGATTTGGAAGGACGGACGATGCTGGTAACTGCCGGGCCTACCCATGAGCCTCTCGACCCGGTGCGCTACCTGGGCAACCGCTCCAGTGGCAGAATGGGCTATGCCCTGGCCCGCACCGCCCGGCGCCGAGGGGCGGACGTCATCCTGATAAGCGGTCCCACCCCCCTTCCCCCGCCGCCCGGAGTGAAGGTCATCCGGGTGCAGACCGCAGCCGAGATGCAGCAGGCTGTGCTAGCCAATTTGACCCAGGTCTCGGTGGTGGTAAAGGCAGCGGCAGTGGGCGATTTCCGGCCGGCAGTCCAGGCCGAGCACAAAATCAAAAAAACCGAAACGGTGCCTACCCTTGCTCTGATCGCCAACGAGGACATCCTCGCCAAGCTCGGCGAGATGAAAAAAGGAAGCCACCAATTCCCTCTCCTGGTCGGCTTCGCCGCGGAAAGCCGAGATCATCTCGCCGCAGGGAAGCACAAGCTGCATGCCAAAAACCTCGATCTCATCGCCGTGAACGACATCCTGGCAGCGGACGCCGGCTTCGGGGTGGAAACGAACCGATTGCTCCTGCTCGACCGCACCGACCGATCCGAGGAACTTCCCCTCCTCTCGAAAGAAGAAGCGGCCGACCGCCTCTGGGACTGGGTGGTCTCGCTCTTCGCATCCTGACAACCGACCGGCAGCAGCCGCTTTCCTTTCTGTTCCGGAATTACAGCAGACGCCTTTAGGAATTTTACCCCCCACTCTTCATGGAGATCCCTTTGCAATCAGAAACGACAACAGGCAGGATGATTTCCGATTTTCACGACCTCACTCCGGAACGGGCCATCGGCCTTGTAGAAGCTGTCCTTGGCCGCCGGTGTACCAACTTGTGCCGTCCGATGAACAGTTACATCAACCGGGTCTATGAGATGGAGCTCGATGAGGGCGGCGGTATCATCGCCAAATTCTACCGACCGGGCCGCTGGACGTCGTCCGCCCTCCGGGAAGAGCACGAGTTTCTCCTGGAGCTTGCCGGATGCGAAATCCCGGTCATTCCTCCCATGGTACTGGCTGACGGTGGAACCTTAGGAGTGCAGGGGCGCCTTCATTATGCGGTCTTTCCCAAAAAAGGCGGCCGCACCTGCGACGAGTTCACCGATGAGCAGCCCGGCTCGGAAGCGGCCGGTGCTCTCTCCGGAACGGGCCACCCGGGAGCAGGTGGATTTCATCCTCGGGGGCGGTTTCATCCCGCGTCATCTCAGGCAGGCATACAGCGAAGCGACCAATACCCTGGTCGCAACCGTCGCCCCCGCATTCGCCGACCGGGAGATGATCCGCATTCACGGCGACTGCCATTTCGCCAATCTCATCTACCGTCCAGGCGAATCCTTCTACCTTATCGATTTCGACGATATGGCGATGGGGCCGCCGGTGCAGGATCTCTGGATGCTGCTCCCGGGCCGGGCCCACGAATCGGCATTGGAAATCGAACTGTTTCTGGAAGGCTATGAGACCTTCCGCCGTTTCGACCGGATCAGCCTGGATCTGATAGAAGGACTGCGGGCGATGCGCTATATCCACTATTGTGCTTGGTGTGCGCGTCAGGCTGCGGACGGCGGCTTCAGCCGCCTGGCGCCCGACTGGGGAACACCTGCCTATTGGACCCAGGAGATCCGCGACTTGGAAGAGCAACTGGAGCGCATCCGCGGCGAGATAGTCTGAATGTTGACTAGGTGTCGAGTCCCGTAGAGTTATAAACCGTCTTAAGAAAAAGATGAGGGTGCGTCTGTTGCCATTTTTTCAGTGCTTGGACCGGCGTCACATGGCCGAGATTCTTCTGCGGGATATGGTGGTTATAAAGCCGGCAGTAGTTTAGGAGCGTTTCCTTGAGATCTGCTGCCGAGGAGAACCGGGTCTGGTCAATGACCTCTTTGATCCGGCCATTGAACCGCTCCACCATGCCGTTGGTCTGCGGGTGACGTGGTTTGATGAGGCGATGCTCGATGCCATGGTTGTGGCAGACCTGGTCAAATCGGTGTTCTCCAGACGGTTTTCTTGAACCCGTGGCACAGAAGCGGTCAGTGAACTCTTTGCCGTTATCAGTGAGGACCTTGACGATGGCAAAAGGTGCTTTCTTGACAAGGTTCTCCAAAAAACCGCTTGCTGATACTGCAGATTTGTCGGCCCTGATCTCGATATATACCCATCGGCTGGCCCGGTCGATAGCGACAAACAGATATTTGCGCTGTTTTTCATCTGGCATCTGAGGGAGGTACTTCACATCCACATGGACGAAGCCGGGTTCGTAGCTCTTGAAAGTCTTGGCCTTGCTGCTTGCCGTGCCCTCCTCCTTGGGGAACAACGACTTGAGGTTGGCAATCCCGTGACGCCGGAGGCAACGGTCCAGGCCGGAGCGGGACACTTTGGGGTTGATGAATTCCCGAGTGACGGCGAGCAGATCGTCCAGCGGAAGCAGCAAGGTTGTGCGCAGTTCGACTACAATCCACTCTTCCAGCTGCGAAAGAGTGGTGTGCAGGGTTTTGGGCATGATAGGTCGGTCTTCCACCGAATCCCGGTGTCTCCACTTGCGCACCGTGGTTCGGGTGATGCCGTACTTCTCGCTCAGCGCCCGTTCCGACAGTTTGGACTCTTGGATCTCCTTCCGGATGGCAGGGGTGGTTCTGGCGCGTTTGTGCAGCTTGACAAGCATAATGACCTCCGTGCTCAGTCTTCCATGAGGGCCTTCAGCCACTCTCTGGCCCGAAAGAGAGGATAGCTTCTCGTTGGGATACTATAACACGGGACTTGATATCTATCGAAGGCTTCAGGTAGGGAATAAGGCAAAGCGGCTGGATGTTTTTCCATCGAAATTAGGTCTGGCGGCTGCGGATGTGACTTTTCGGCAGCAGAGAGGAATTTTGTCCTCTT
>JARRJE010000206.1:0-5881 GCA_037379765.1 Deltaproteobacteria bacterium | reverse complement strand
ATGGTTGTAATTTTCGCCTCATGTCTGTCGAAGAATGGCAGCACGTCCTCATTGAGGAGATGCACCGCGGTAACCGGCAGCTTGCTGGTGTAAAGCCTTCCCCAGGCGTAACGGGAATGGCAGTCAATGGCAGACTGGAGATAGACCCGGCCAACCCCTTTGTGTGTCCCGACGAAAAACGTGTCTACCGCGACCAAATCGCCGGTGTGTTTGGTTTCGATGTGCCGCTCGCGGAACTCAGGGCTGAACCGTTCCAACAGGCGGATTTGGGCATCGGTCAGCTTTAATCTTTGCTCCCGGGCCGTCTTTTCAAGGCGCAGCAACCGATGGTGGCGGCTCAGAAGGTTGTGGCGACTCCAAACACCTCGGACGCCGCCGGCGCTGACCTGGATGTTTTGCAGGACAAGCTGTTGTGCAACCCGCAAAGGACCTGCAGTCGGATACACGAGGCTAAACTCCAGGATCGCTTTTTCAACCTCTTCGCTGACCCGATTAGGATGCGGCCCCTTAGGGCCGGGAAGACGGTCCAGCAGTCCTTCGGCGCCATAGGTCTGGAAGTTGCGGCGGATCTCGTAAAACTGCTGCCGCGAGTAACCCATTATCTGGCAGGCTTTACTAACATTGTTCAATTCCGAAGCAAGTTCTAGCAGACTGAGTTTCCTTCGTGCTACTTTGTGCTGGGTGGTCATGACGCTCTCCTGTTCTGAGGTTTTGGATGAAGCTTCGCAACTCCATCTTTACCCCAGCCAAGGGAGGCATGGCCACCTCTTCTTTTTGAGGCAGACTGTCAGGTTATAACCATCTCAGAACAGCTTAATCGAATACGCGTTCGGTGAGGCATTCGTCACGAAACCTGCTTTCCCTAGCATCTTCAGGACACTGGCTCGGTACATCTCGGCCGGCCAGGGAGTTGATATCGATTTCCGGGATCACCCGGAATATCCTGTTGTCACGGAACCCGTCCGCCAGCAACACATGGACGTGGGGTGCCATCGGGCATAATCGCCAAAAAATCTGGATGGCCATCACAGCTCCCAAAACGCCATATCCAGAACGGTTGCGGTACGTAAAAACGAGTAGGCTTTTGTTGACGCACTGACAAAGCTTGCCCGGCAGCTTTTGTAGTACTTGAAGAAAGTCCGGAGGATGATGGGAAGGTTGAAAACGTATTGCCGGTGCTGCACAGGGGGGAGCAGATTCATGCGGAGATGCATCCCGAACTGCACGACTTTCTTCGCGTGGCAACTCGGGGCTCTCGAAATCATCAAAATGCTGGTGAAGCAGGTGCCACAACGGAGAGGATTTTGGCTCTCTCGGGTGATAAACAGCAGCCGAATTGTCCAGTGCACGAGAGGAAAGGCTTGAAGGTTCGACCCTATCTGCGCAACCTCTCCTATTATTTACGAAAGACTATTGAAAATTCAAACCAGTTCGAAGCGAATTATCCGCCTACCGCCCGGACACCCGCCTGCCTGCCAAAAAAAGCCCTTCGCGGAGGGGCGTTTTCGGCGGGACAACTCTGCCAAGCTAGTCGAAATTCAGGACAGGCCCTAATACCGCCTATGCGATGATGCCGGGAATGTGCATGAGTTGCTCTCGGGCGATCTCGGTCTTGCTGGCTGAAGGCTCAAGCAACATAAAGATCAAGGCCGGCCGCCAGATAGGCGATGTGCCCTTGGAAGGTCAAACGAAAGCGGCAACCAAGGTGTCGCGGAGTTGACTTATCCGAACGAACGGTGACTTCGTGAAAAGAGAAGCTCCTAGCGGATCGAAGACAATAGCGACTATTGGACCTGCAGGGGAACGATTCCAATGAGGTCCTGCGCTTGGAACAAGGAGACGGACTGATAACGTATAATATTTTCGCACATTTTGAGAGGATAGGTGGCCTCGTATGTGGTTAATTGGCAGTCGCCAAAACAAACCATTCACCACAGGAGGCCACCTATGAAGAAGCAGTATAGCAAGGATCTCAACAAAGTCATCCAGATCGATGAGCGGCAGATCCGAGACCACTTAGGCGAGCTGGTACGGGGCACGGTGGAAGAGACCCTCAATGCCATGCTCGACAAGGAAGCCGACCAGCTTTGCAACGCCAGCCGGTATGAGCGAACCGAAGCCCGGAAAGACACTCGGGCAGGATATTATCAGAGAGGACTGCCCACGAAGGCCGGTGAAGTCACCTTGAGAATGCCGAAGTTGAGGCAGCAGAAGTTCGAGACGGCCATCATCGAGCGTTACCAAAGGCGGGAGAGCTCGGTTGAAGAAGCGCTGATCGAGATGTATCTGGCCGGTGTTTCGGTTCGCCGGGTGGAGGATATCACCCAAGCCCTGTGGGGCACGCGGGTGAGCCCTGGCACGGTCAGTAATCTCAATCAAAAGATCTATAAGCGCATCGAAGGATGGCGCAATCGTCGGATTGAAGGCGATTATCCATACGTCTATCTTGACGGCATCGTTCTGAAGCGCACTTGGGCTGAAGAGGTTCGCAATGTCTCAGTGTTGGTGGCGGTTGGAGTCTCATCAAGGGGTTACAGAAAAATCCTCGGGGTAGCGGAGGGGCTGAAAGAAGATAAAGCCGGGTGGCTAGGATTTTTACGGCACTTAAAGGAGCGGGGCCTGAAAGGCGTTCAGTTGGTGATAAGCGATGCCTGCCTGGGGCTGGTGGAATCGGTCACTGAGCTCTATCCAGAAGCAAAATGGCAGCGCTGTACCGTTCATTTCTATCGGAATGTCTTCAGCGTGGTTCCCAAGGCCAAGATGAGAGAGGTGAGCATGATGCTCAAGGCCATCCATGCCTCCGAAGACCGAGCAGCAGCCCAGGAGAAAGCCAAGTCGGTAATCCAGAAGCTCAGAGGGATGAAGCTCTCTCAGGCGGCAAAGAAGGTCGAGGGAGGGATCAGCGAGACCTTGAGCTACTATGATTTCCCGGCTGACCATTGGCGCCGTATTCGGACCAATAATCCTCTTGAAAGGATCATGAAAGAAATCAGGAGGAGAACGAATGTGGTTGGTGCCTTCCTTGACGGCAATTCGGCTCTGATGCTGGTGGCGGCCAGGTTACGTCACATTGCCGGCACGCGGTGGAGCAACAAGCGGTATCTCAATATGGATCTTTTGAAAGAGATGGAAATAGAGAGGACTGCGAACGCCTGAAACTACAGATAGGGGCCGCCTGGCCAAATGTGCGAAAAATTCTGGACACTACCGACGGACTGGTCCAGCCACCTTTCCATGCACATCAAGGGTGACTTAAGAAATGATTATGAGCCGTATCCTTCTTTGGCAAGCTGCTTTAGGAGAACGGGCAGTTCAAAGTGCCGGGAAGTTGAGGAAATCAGGTTTTGGGATTCCTCCCAAGAAATATGATATCCTCATCACTAAGGATTATTGAGATTGTGGCGGATCATCCCTGAAAAATGAAAGACCACTTCACCGTCAATGCTTATCATCCTGTAACATTCATGAGGCCTAACATGAATAAATCGATCTGCTTCAGCAGTCTTTTCATTTTTTTGTTCTTTTTGATCCTCCCCTCAGCTTCTAAGGCTGAAACCAATTGCGACGCCTATTTGTCTTGGCTGTCGAGTACGGACGCGGCCGGCTATATGGTTTATTACGGAACATCATCCGGCGGCCCGTATAATTGTAAAATTGATTTCGGAAACCCCGGTGAGGATCCGGAAAATGGGCGGGTTAATGCGGCGGTGACGGGCCTTTCTTGCGACGAAACTTATTATCTGGTTTCCACAGCCTATGATGCCCATGGAAGCGAAAGTGGATATTCCAAAGAAGTCATCTATAAAAATGGGACCACGGTAGAGCCTCCCCTGGCCCGCAAGTTTATAATCAGATTTTTAGCCGAATAAAACCCCGTTCTTGAAGAAACAGACACCTCGGGAGAAAACGGCACTACCTGGAGGAGTAATATGCGATTTCTTATCCGTTTTTTGCTTATATTGTCTCTTTTCGCAAGTTCGGCTGTAAGTGCCGCAGCTGCTCCGGCTGCCCCCAAGGATTTTAGGCTGGTCCCTAAACCGGAATTACTGAAGACGACGGCCATACACCAACAAGGTATTACATGGACATTTAGTGATTCCGTCGAATATAATCAAGATTATTATACTGGGTACTATATCATTAAAAATGGAAAAAAAGTCGAAATAATTGATATTCAACCCGGCATGTATGGTTGCATCAAACGTGTAAGTTTAGGAAATAATAATCCTCTAAGGAGAGCTATTGCAAGGTTTGATGTTGTACCTTACCAAATCATAAGTAACCCAATTAATATAGGTGTTCTAGCTTACCACATGAATGGTATAGAATGTGTAATATTTGAAGCTACAGACGGGAATAAAACAGAAAAAATATATACCGATAGTCAAGTGCAATTCCAATATCTGCATTGGTAGAAAAAAGAGATCTTGCTATTACTTTATATGCAAACTCGCAGGGTACATATAACGATTATAAAACAGTGTATGTGTCTCCTACACGAGGGGTAGACACAAATGATGGTTCAATCTCTGCCCCTTTAAAAACCATAAATCAAGGAATTTATTCAATGAAAAACCAGAATCAAGGGACAATCGTTCTTTTAGAAGAAGGTATGTATATATTGCAAGACTTCGTTAAAGCTAATTGTCCTCTGAGCATTGATAATTATATTACGATCAAATCTGCCGATGGCTTAGATAAAAACGATGTTATCATAGGACGCGAAACAAGAGATAGAGTAGTCATGCATACTTCAAAAGTTCATTGGAAGGGTGTTACGATAGATTTTAAAAATATAACCCAAATTTATAATGATACCGGCCCACAGTGGTTTGATAATTGTCGTTGGTTTTCGTCTGATGGATGGACTGTAAGACCTTCAGTGGTGCTTCCGCCAATGAGGGGTGAATATTACGCAACGGATTCCCTTGCCGAGGATATGATTTATGGATTTACCCAGGCAAATCTTGTTAGGGATGGAGTTTTGCAGAAAATTTCTGGAGATGTACTCCAAAATTCAAAAGTCGTTATAAATACAAGAATTTATGATATAGATGGAAATATTCTGCCCCAAAGTATTTGGCATACCGACATATACCAATTGTGGGGCGAAACGGACAATATCATTCTGTTAAATATAACTGCTGAACGAACTAAAAATACAGTTCAAACCTTTTATCTAAGACCAACGACTTCCATAACAGATGGAAATCCGCAGGTAGCCCTTTCAAATATGGCAGTCATAAATTGCGAATTTTATAATTATCCTTTGAGCACGGATACTGATCCTAACTATGGCGCGCCGCCATATACACAATTTACGACTAAATTTGAGCATATTCTCTTTCGGAATGTGAAGATTCCATGGCAACAAATATGGTTTAGAACCGATACTACCGGTCCTCAGAGATGGAATGCAAGTGATATTATCTTTGAAAATTGTCTGCTACATTACCGGACCTACAGAAAATATGTAACAGATGATGGAGATTCTTACTATGTAGGACCACCGAGTGGGGTAAAGTTTATTAATTGTAGTTCTGCAGGACCAAACTACCAATGATGATAATTTATCGTGTCGCCAAGAGGAGTCAGTGGTAGAGCTAATCGAATACGCGCTCGGTAAGGCATTCGTCACGAAACCTGTCATTGAAGCTCTGTTTCATGTCTCTCCTCTTGGCAAGGTTTTAGACAGAAACCACTAATTTCGCAATGGTTTAGTTTTCGGGAGGAAGGTCAGGGTTACTTAGAAATTTTTCGTGGACAAAAAGATGATTATCCTTGTCTCCGTGAATTCTATGGAGACTTAATTGAGCGAGAAGCTTGGATACCTTCTTTACACGGGAAATGGAAACTGGCGAATCAAATTCTATGCACAAGA
>JARRJE010000205.1:4513-5581 GCA_037379765.1 Deltaproteobacteria bacterium | reverse complement strand
GAGGAGAACGATAAAAATTGTCATATTGTAGTTGAGGGAGAAGACGAAGTGGCTCACCCAAGCAGGGACGGCAAAGAGGATAAAGCCTGTGAGTACGGCAACCTCTTCGTTTTTGCTGAATTGACGAGCAAAATAGTATATGAAAAGGACGCCGAACGAAATAATGAGCGCACTAAAGAATTTCATTGTCCAGTATAAGGAGTCATTCGTCTGGCTGAGCACCCCCATCACGATTTGATAACCTTGAGTGTATGGCTCATTGTATTGAATCGAGTAATAAGGAACAGAGAAGGTCTTGTGTTGTCCGATGTAGCCAGCATCCGCCGTATAACCCCAAGGATCGGTATCTTCTAAATAGCTGTATTTGAAAGTGCCTCCCACGTACATCTTCAAGGTAACCCCGAAGAGTACAAGAATAAAAAATGCATACCAAAACGACTTTTTCTTCCAGAATTGCGCCTGTGCGTGGGAGATTTTGTAGGTTTCGAATGAACGGAATCGGTTGTTTCTGACAAGAGCACCGATGAATACGAAAAGCCCAATTCCAAGGAAAACACGATAATCTAAAGGAATATGGAACAGGTTGAGAATAACGCCTATGACGCTCAGAGCAGCTAGGCCGACCCCGAAGCGCATGATGAACTTTTCCAGCCAGTCAGCTTCCCAGTTTTTGACGAAGAGGTCGATAAGCGTTCCGGAGAGGAGGGTGACAACAAAAAAGTAAATGGTGCTGAGCAAGTACATAGTGTTCTATTCTTTATGGCACTTTCCCGCTTATTTATCGCCGAAATAAGTCTAAAAGGCCACGATTGGTTTCTCCTTATTCCTGTTGGCCTCTAAAGAGTGCGAGTTAGGAAGGAGCCGTGCTTTTACTGTTGCAGCATCCAAGAATAATTTGCCATGCTCGATGGCAATGGCCCGAAGAGGCTAGCACAACGTCCGCGAGTGGTGGGCCGCTTTCCGCGAGGTCGGCAGTTTAACGTATTGATTTTTTATTATCCACCTTAAACCCCACTCACCCAGGGGGCGGCACCATAAGCCGGCCCGCAGGTCAGCAGCGACCGGCCT
>JARRJE010000205.1:0-4466 GCA_037379765.1 Deltaproteobacteria bacterium | reverse complement strand
GTGAAACCACGCTCGAAAGCGGCCGAAAGGGTGGCAATTTTTCTGGGTAACTGATTTTTTCAGACAACCAACCGTTCGCCAGGAAGTATGACGAATTGGCAGCCCCTTGAGTCCATCCACGCAGGCAATGTATCAATCCTCTACCTCGCGGCCTTTCAGCTTATAGAACACCGAAAGCCGGAACTTGGCTCCTTCCGTTTCGCTCATCCAAAGCCCCAATAGCTCCTTCCCACCTTCCAGATTGATGCCCAGAACCAGGTAAACAGTTTTTATCTTCACTGCCCTTATTCGCGGGACTTGACGAATAGGGCATCGAAATAAAGAACGGGGTATATCGCCGAAAGCGGCCGATCCTGCCAAGCCCCGGACTTCATTGTAGATCGCATCGGTCACATTGGAGATAAGGCTGGCAGAGACTTCCGCCCCATACAACTCTTCAAGCTGGGCCTGAATCTCCCGCGCTGACAGTCCTCGCGCATAAAGCGCTAAGACTGTGTCATTGAACCCATCCAGCCGCCGTTGGCGCTTTTTCTCCAGTTGGGGCTCAAACGTACCGGCACGATCCCGGGGAACTTGGATTTCAAACTGCCTCGATTTATGGTTACCCCTGTTCGATTTGACGGGGCCGACTAAAAAGATGCTAGAATAACCTGCAGGAGATAAGTCGAATGACAAATTGAGACATTGCCTTTTAAGTAATGGGATTTCTGCGTCAGGTCATCCTCCGAAAAAGGTAAACCCATTGCAAGGTGGGGGCACAAAGCCCACGGGTCCTGGAACAGGGACGGCCGGGCTTCCGGAGAAAACTTTCGGGGGGGATAAAGATGCAAGAGACCGCAAAGACGGTCCTGGCTGCGAGCACTGCGGTTTTGGCCTTTTTACTGTCGTCGAAGGTCGTAGCGAAAATCAAGGGGAACTGCTCTGAATGCCATACGGTTGATCAGCAAGGCGGTTCGGTGGGCGACTTGAGACTCCCGGATTGCGTCAGTTGCCACGCGATGGGAACGGCCCGGAGGATCGTGACGCTGCCCGATGGAACCCTCGTGCCCCAGGTTCTGCATTATGACACCGTCGGCGATTTGGCTGGCGGGAATTTCCGCTACATCCTCGAGGACGTCGATGCCGGGCCGATGGGCAGCAGAAAAGGCCACGACGTGTTCGATCTCTTCCCCGGCGTTTTTACTTTGCCGCCCGGCTTCATCCATAAGGACAAGCCAGCTTATTTTCAGCAGATCACCTGCGCCGGGATGAACGGTTGCCACGGGATTCGGAACCAGATGGTGGTAGGGCCTGGAGGAAATCTGTTCCCGCGGGTCGGGATGACGGCCCTCCAGGGGGCGCATCATGCCAATGTGGACGGCCCGCTGTACTCTGCCGATACAGTAGCCGACAGTTTTCGTTTTCTGATGGGTGTGGTCGGGTTGGAACATACATACGTCCCTGATCTGTATCAGAACGTCACCCCCACGATACACAATGAATACTACGGCTCTCGCGCCGGCGCCGCTAATTATCGTTTGTGCTCGACATGCCATGTCGGCTCCCCCAAACCCACCCTCGATTCGTATATTACCGCACCAAGGAATAGTATGAGCGGTTTCTGCGCCACCTGTCACAGCGATTTCCATAGCAAGCCCAATTCAGTGGGGTTGGCCTTCCTCAGGCATCCCGTTGACTTCGTCATTCCCAATCGAGGTGAGTACGCGAAATACACCACCTATGAAGTCACTGCCCCGGTCGCCAGGCCCACCGTGTACGAAGAACCCAGCGATGTGGTAATCCCGGGCCAGGACATGGTCATGTGCCTCTCCTGCCATGTGGCGCATGCCAGCCCTTATGACGGCATGCTGCGTTTTGATTTCAGAGAGATGATTGCCGGCTATGCAAAGGAGGGCGCCACAGGCACAGGCTGTCTCGCCTGTCATACGAGTAAAGGGCGGCGTAGAAAGCGTTAAAAGGAAATGGCCCCAGCACCTCGGGCCCTGGTTCACATCCACGACGACACTGAAGTCGGTAAGCTTTTGGCAAGCGCCGCTGATTTCATCTTTCATAACCCCCTCACAAGCATTTCCCGCGTTCTTTCCCATTTATTGGGCAACAGCCGTGCTATTTCCTCCTTGCCTTTTGGAGCCGATTCAACCTGCTGTTCTTCGGTAGCCAGCCTCCGCTTTTCCAGTCTCGACGATAACTCTCGATTTTTTCTAAGCTCAGCGGTGACAAATTTCGCGAAATTCGGCAGAGACTTCTTCCTGCGGTTTTCATGATTTTCAATTGCCTCACGCACCGGAATAAAAGGAGATTTCTTGTCCGACTTGTGATCTTGATAAACTGCATAAACTTGTAATGTTGCTCAAAGTAGCGAGTGTGGATTAGAGTATGCGCCTGACGTTGTGACGAAGGAATTTCAAAGTCCTCCCCCGACAAGGGATAACGGTACTTTGGTCCCTCTAGCAGTAGAGTCCGTTGACCACGCTTCACACTTCACACCCACGAGGGCGTCCACATGCGCGGGGAAGCATGTGCCGCGCTCTGATGACCATGCCGACGACAGGGAAAAAGGGTCAATTATTATGATTGCGGCACGTGTATGCTTGGAAGTAAGAGCCTCAAAGGTGTAAGGTGTTTGTTTTATGACAAAATCAAATCGGAAGAGGCTGGCACGGCTATGGAATTACCTTGCAGAAAGCTCTTGGGTTGCCTACGGGACTATTGGTTTGCTGCAACTAAAAGTCATGTTCTGGATATGGAGATATCGTGATCTGGCCCCCGGCGATACGGCCTATTATTACAAGGAGGTCTTCACCTGGTTGAACGAGGGGCGGGGGAATATCGTACGCTCACCGGCTTATACTCTGTTTCTAGCAGCCTTGCATCGCCTGATCGGTGATCCGTTCTGGGTATTGGTCTTTGCTCAGATCGGAATCGCCGTATGTGGGTCTCTATTGGCTCTTGCTTTGTTGCGGCGTCTGTTGCCCAAGCATATAGCCTGGATTATTGCGGCATGGTGGGCGCTGCTGCCGATAAATTTTGATACCGTTTACAACGTTCACTTGTTCTCGGCCTTATTTGTTTTAGCGACATTTGTAATAGCGGCTCGCTGCTACCATGCTTACGGTCGAGGACTGGTCCTGGGAGGGCTCCTTCTCACAGCTGTTCTCGTCCGAAACGAATACCTCGCTCTGTTTTTACTCTGGGCTTTTATTTTTGCAGGTTATGAAATTTACTTGTATCGCAAAGGAAATGGTTCAATCTCTTTTCGGAAATCTTTAGTAGCGTATGGGGTGCCACTCGTTGCAGTATTCTTCATGATAGGAATTTTCTACGCAAGGGCTAAGCCGGCGACATTCCCTGAGATAGAAAAGTCTTTTGCAAATAAGCAAACAGAGAATTTGTGCCAAATCTATGCATTTAATAAGAAGCAGCAAGGGTTTTGGCAGGGAAATCCATGGCTTGATTGCGATAGCCTTTTGGAGCGTGATTTCGGGCGGTCCGAAATTACGTTTGCGGAAGCGTTTTCGCTGAATCCTCCCGCCATTCTGCAACATCTCTGGTGGAACTTCAAGCTGATTCCAAGCGGAACGCAGTTGGCGTTATTTAATTTCTATGCCGGTGGGCCAAACCCTGATTATATGCGCGCAAAGCAGTCCCCTTGGGTATTGGTGCCATTTGCGCTGGTAATAGGATTGTGCGCCTTCGGCGCAATTACATCTTTTGTTCTGCCAATCTTGCGGAAGCAGCCTATCGAAAATAAATTCGTCTGGCTCCTGATGCTGAGTGCATCATTGCTGGTCGTTGCGCTCATGATAATGCAACGTCCCCGTCCCTCGTATATGTTTCCGTATACCCTGTCTCTCATGGCCCTGACCGGTCTGGGATTACAGCGACTCCTTGCGCATAAGCGTCTGGATAACGTAGTCAGAGTCGGGACGGTGGCGGCAGGAATTTTGCTGATTCTTCTAGTGCCCTCTTTCTACAATTCCGATTATACCAATCACTATGGCTATAAAGGACAACCTTTACGCAAAAGCTATGAGCGAATTGCCCCGCATATCGAGAGAAAAGTGGATTCTCAGGCTGTGATGGTAGCCCCTGCAGGCGGCTATGATTATGACAGCCTCTGCGGTTATCTGGGTGTAACGTGCACCACGGCGAATATGGAGGGGGGCATTCCCATCGACATCAAGAAAAGGTTGCTAGCCTCTTTTCCGGGACAGAACGTCTATGTTTTTTATCTGGAAGAGATGATCTGGAAATTCAAGACAATGCCGAATCAAGATAGTGATTCAATGGATTATGTGCAGTTGAATTGTTTTTCCCTCGCCAACAACATCATGACCTGCAGCGATGGAACAGTCGACTTGAGTCGGGGCATAATGCGTAACGGAACTGCAGCTATTCCGCTCCACTCCGCGCTGTTTGTCAATGATGGGTATGTGATCGATCGGAAAGACTACCGAGCCGAGCAA
>JARRJE010000204.1:0-6007 GCA_037379765.1 Deltaproteobacteria bacterium | reverse complement strand
AACATTTTTGTGCCGGATTCTTCCTCCCGCCATCTTAAAATTATTTCATGAGATTTTAGAGCATGGCCAATTTGCCTCACGGATCCGGGTAACGGAAAGATTGAACCTTCCCGGCGTGAAAACTTATATCATGGAAGGTGAGCAGGCACCGGAAAAGGCTTGACCGGGAAAGGGGTGGCCCAGTGCAGATCTATGAAGTACTGAAAACAGAGCATTCCCGGATTCTTGAGCTTTTCAGCCGGATCGGAGCCTTGCCAGGTGGCCGGCAGCACGAGCAACTAACTGAAAAGGTGCTCTGCCGCATCGAGGCACTTCTCGATGTGGAGGAATATTACCTCTATCCTCTCCTGGAGATCCATCCCAAAACCCATGACAGCACCAGGCGTTCCCATCGCCAGAACAATAAGATGCGGGAGGTCCTCCGTGAATGGCGTCAAACCGGAACGGACAATTTCCGTTGCCGGTCGCTTCTGTCAACTCTCGAAAATTTGATGCGCGGTCACATCGCGCAGGAGGAGCACCAACTTTACGTGCAGGCTCAATACGTCATCGCCAGCGAACAGGCCGAACTGCTCGGTGAGCGCGCCAGAGGTGATCTGGCAAGGGCCCGCCACCGGACAGCGCAGGTCTGGTAAGCATCAAAAGTCGACTCTCATCGAACATCTTGCAGGTCATTTGTCGCGGCCGCGGTTCCGGCATGGCACACCGAGGAGCCACATTGATAAAGAAGAGGAGGATGAGCGAAGGCGACTACCTCAAAAAGTCGCCGGGTCCTCGGGAGGCAGGGAGGTTTCGTCGAATGGCAACACGCCCAGAAGGGCCAGCTGCGCCTCGACGGCGGCCAGTTCCTCGGGCCAGGCGAACGCAAAGGGCTGGCGGGTAACAGCCTTTTCCATGAAGGATTGCAGGCGATCGAAATCGAAAGCGCTGTCAATCACCCCCGCCTCGACCAGTAATCTGAACAGACGGCGGTCATCATCCAGGCCCCCACAATCGGTCAGGCCCAGCTCGCTTCGATGAGTCAGCCCATACCAACGCATGGCCGAGATCAAGGCGTCGTAGATGGTGGAAATGCCCGCTGCGAGCTTTCCTTGCCGCAATCGGCGTCGACCACTGCGCAAGTGGAGCCGGGCGCGCTGGAGAGCGGCCGTCTCCTGGCTCATTTTCGTTTCGTCCATCAATCCAAAATGGGGCATGATTTTTTCATAAGAATTGATTAAGCGAAGTCAGCCCTCTGGGCAACCGCTTATACATGAAAGCGGGTGATCTCATGCAAGCGGGCGGTGCCTCCTGCTGATCGAAGCAGTCTCCGCACTGAGGACCCTGATAATTGTACGTTCCGGCTCTTAAGTAACGATCTGACGGGCCGGGTCTCCGACCCTCATCCAGGATAGCGAAAAAGCAGAGGGCTCGGCAAGATTTGCTGGAGAACCTCCGAGGTTTCTTCAGAAAAAATGAAAATGCAGGGGGAACGATGCTGGCAGGATGTTTTTTCACCAGGTCATGACCAGTCCGCTATCCATCGATGGCAGTTACGGTGAAGGCGGCGGCCAGATTCTGCGAACCGCCTTGGCACTCTCCGTTCTTCAGCGCAGGCCGATCATCATCGACCACATTCGGGCCAACCGGTCACGGCCGGGATTGCGGCCTCAACATTTACAAGCGGTGCAGGCCCTTGCCGCGATCGGCGCTGCTGAATTGGAGGGTGCCGAGGTGAACTCCACTCGTTTATCCTTCCGGCCCAGTCAGCTGAAGGCCGGCTCCTACCGGTTCGAGATCGGAACCGCTGGGGCCTGCACCTTGCTGCTTGCAGCCATCCTGCCGCCCCTCCTCTTTGCCTCCGCATCTTCGGAAGTCGTAGTCACCGGCGGCACCCATGTGCCGTTCAGCCCACCATATCATTATTTTGCCGAAGTTTTCCTGCCGGCCCTGGCCGTTATGGGCGGCCGGGTGGTAAGCGAGCTCGGCCGCTGGGGATGGTATCCCGAAGGCGGCGGTGAAATTCGAATCCGAATTACTCCCTGCCGCCAGCTGAAAGCGGTGCGTCTGGAAAAGCGGGGTCAGCTCTTGTCGCTTGATCTGCTGGTGGGTCTGAGCCACCTGCCGGGCCATATCGGCCGCCGTGAATTGGAGACGGTGGAGCGCTGCCTGTTAGAGAAAGGCTATCGGCCGACAAGCCGCATGGTCGAGGCCCAAGCCCAGGGGCGGGGCAATGCGGTTGTGCTGAAGGCTATTTTCGAACACTCGGCGGTCGGCTTCACAGCCCTTGGCCGCCGTGGAAAACCGGCCGAACAGGTGGCTGAAGAAGTCTGCCGGGAATGGTTCTCCTTCATGGTAGGAAGGGCGGGAGTGGACCGGCATCTTGCCGACCAGCTTATCCCCTACCTGGCTTTGGCTTCCGGCTTTTCCTCCTTGGTTACTGAGGAGCTCACCGCACATCTTCGTACCAACATCTGGGTGACGGAGCAGTTCTTGCCTGTGTGCTTCAAAACGGATAGCCGGAATCTCGGCGTAGGAATTACCGGAAGCGGCTATCAAGCCATAGCCTGAAACTGGCCGCCTACAAGCTAGTTGCTCAGATTTTGATAGAGATCCGGGTACAGTTCCGGATACAGGCCGGACAAATGCCATGGCTGAAATCCGCCTTCGAATGATTCCGGGTTTAGTGGTGGATGATAAGGATTCCGGCCGGTTCCCGTGCTGGGGGCAGACTTCCTATCTTGGTAGGATTTTGAGCGGGAAGAAAAAAATCTTTATGAATAATTACAGATCGATAGATGAAAAAATAAAAATGCGAAATGTTAAAAATGCTTCGAACCTGTTTTCGATGGCGAACCTCGCTCGGGGTCAGGGAGTGGAAAGGATAAAATCCATTTTGCGGGCGAGCGTGGCTTCGTCGGCAGCGCCAACCAGTTGGTCCACGGGGTGGCCGTTTTTGAAAAAAAGCAGAGTGGGGACACCCCGAATGCGGAATCGGGAAGGGGTTTGAGGATGGCGGCTGGTGTCAAGTTTGGCCACGATCATCCGGTTCAGATAACGGCGGGTCAATGAATCGATTATCGGGGCCACCATCCGGCATGGACCGCAGGTGGGGGAGAAAAAATCGACCAAGATCGGCAGGGAGGCGTTGGCGATAAAATTCTGAAAATCCGCATCATTCAGTTCGACCGGCACTGCAGCCCGAGAGAGGTCGAGTTTTTTCCCGCATCGCCCGCATTTGGGACCGAGGTGCTGCTTGCCGGCAGGGAGCCGATTGGCGGCACTGCAGGCAGGGCATTTCACCGTGAGGCTGTTCATGCTCTTCTCCTTGATTTTTTGGCGACCTGTTCTAAGTTGCTGGTCAGATATCAATTTCCTAAAGATGACATCATTCGGGGAAAATGAGGCCAAGGATGTTATCATTCCTACTATGCACCCACTCCGGAAAGGTTCAACAATCCGGCGAAACCGCACGTACATTTTTTTGCTTGTCCACAAGAAAAAGAAGATGAAAAATTCCGAATAATCCTTGTTGATCAAAAGGAGCCGAGATGAAAATCACCTTCCTCGGGGTGGGAGAATCCTGCGATCCGCCTCGGCTCAATACTTCCCTCCTGGTGGAAACCGGCGAGAAGGGCGGCAGCTGTCGCCAACTGCTGCTCGATTGTGGTTTTACCGTTCCCCATCAATATTTTGCCGGATCGAGGGATCCAGATCAACTCGATGGCCTGTGGATTTCCCATTTCCATGGCGATCACTTCTTCGGCGTTCCATTGCTGCAGCTCCGTCTCCAGGAGATGGGGCGACAGAAGCCACTAATGGTCGTAGGCCAGTCCGGCGTCTCCGACAAACTCGCTCTGGCCCTCGATTTGGCCTATCCGGGATTTGGGGCCAAATTGACATATCCTCTTGAGTTCTACGAGCTCGCTCCCGGCCAGTCGATAAAGCTTCTTGGCCTGCGCTGGCAGGTTGCGGCCAACGAGCATTCCCAGTTTTCATTGGCGTTGAGGCTTGATGCCCATTGCCGATCGCTTTTTTACAGTGGTGACGGTCGTCCCACCCCGGCGACCCTTGCCCTTGCGAACAGATGCGATTTGGTCGTGCATGAGGCCTTTCATCTGCATCGGGAAAGCGAAGGCCACGGCAGCGTCCGCCGCTGTCTCGAATTCGCCCGCCAGGCAGAAATCCCCCGCTTGGCGCTGGTCCATATGGCCAGGTCCAACCGGAAACGTCGGGGTGAGCTCGCCCGCCTTCTCGGTGAGGCCGAGCCGGGAACCGTCTTTCTTCCGGAAACCAGCGACGAAATTTGGCTTTAGCACGAAGAAGGAATACGGAGGCCAAGTGATTAGTTGGCAATTCGAGGGATTTCCGGCTCGATTTCCTGAGCGTGTTGTCCCCAGTGGATGAGGGGAGGCCTTTCTTTTCTTGGGAAAATGGATATATTGGAAAGATAAAAGTTGAATTCGACCACTTTAATCAAGAGAGGAATGAATCAATTCGGCAACAGTGGAATCGCTTCGGCGGAGCGGGCCAGGACCCAGGCCGGCACCGTCTTTCTGGCCAAGGTCTTCAACTGGATGGCGATTGGTCTCGGGCTTACAGCTGCCACCGCATTTCTGGTGGCCAGCATGCCGGCGCTCCAGCAAGTGATTTTTGGTAACAGGCTAGTCTTCTTCGGTCTGATCATCGGCGAACTAGGGCTGGTTTTTTATCTCTCCGCCCGAGTGGGGAAGATGACCGCCGGTGCGGCAACAGGCCTTTTTCTGGTTTACTCCGCCTTGAACGGGGCGACTCTGGCGGCTATTCTCCTCATCTATACCGGTGCCTCCATCGCCTCCACCTTTTTGGTGGCCGGAGGTATGTTCGGGGCCATGGCGGTTTATGGCTTCGTGACCAAAAAGGACTTGACCAGCTGGGGTTCCTTTCTGTTCATGGGGCTGATCGGCATCATCATCGCCATGGTGGTCAATATTTTCATGGCGAGTCCGATGATCTCCTGGGTGGTCTCCGGCATCGGGGTGATCGTCTTCACCGGGCTCACCGCCTACGACGTCCAGCAGCTGACCCGCTTGGGGGCGGGAGGCATCATGGGTGGAGGCGAGGCGGCCATCCGCAAGGGGGCGATCATCGGTGCCCTGAAACTCTACCTTGATTTCATTAACCTCTTTCTCATGCTGCTTCGGTTCATGGGTGATCGTCGGTAAGTGGCGGCGCGTTTATTTATGATAAAAAAGGCCCGGGATCGCCCCCGGGCTTTTTTTATTCATGATATATCTACAAAAAGGACGCATCTCAGCATCGGGGATGCCGCGGCGAGTGAAGTTTTCTCGACTGGTCAGCCACCGTATCGGGCCTGGTATTTGATCTTGAGGTTTTGCAGGACACGGAGATATTCTTCCTGCAGAGCCAGGTTCTGCATTGCCCCCACCTCCTCGATCAAAGAATTGATCATTGGCCGGATGTCGATGCCGTACTTATTGAGTCCTTGCTCGTTGGCCCGGTCGATGATGAGTACGCTGTAATACTTGGTCAGGATGCGGACCCGGGGGGAGCGCCGGAAGAGGTAGGATTGGCCGCCCAAGGTATTGAGAAAGAAGCAGGCATACTCGTAAAGGCCTTTGAGCGGCAGCTTGATCGCATGTTTTTCATTGTTGCATTTCTCCGATGTGAGCGACCAGTGATAGAAATCTGCCATGGTCGGCTCAATAATCTTTTGCTCTGATTCCAGGATATCTTTGATCAGGAAGAGGTTGTCCCGGCCCAGCACGCGGTAAAAGTGGGCGGCATTCTGGAGAATGCTGGACAGGCTGTCCGTCTCCCGGGACACGACCGGCGGATTGGCGAAAAGCTTCTCGGTCAGTCCTGCAAAATGGCGCTCGCTGCCGCCTTTGAACTCGTAAAAGGCCACATAGGTGCGTTTGTCCAGGTAGGAGAAGAAATCGGAAATCCGGGCGTAGACCTCGCCACAGGAGTCCTCCGGTGTGACGGCCACTGGGGGTGCTTCGGCTGGCGGTTCCGCCTTTTGCTC
>JARRJE010000203.1:0-6640 GCA_037379765.1 Deltaproteobacteria bacterium | reverse complement strand
TTCAGGGTCTTACCGCAGGCCAACAGGGTCTTGACCAGGCCGAACAGGCCCTGAAGCTGAAAAACCAGCAATTGGAAGGAGAAATCGAGGAACGCAAGCAGATCGAAGAAGAGCTGCTTCGCTACCGCTCCCAACTCCAAGACTTGGTGGTGCAACGGACCAGGGAGCTGCAGAACGCCAACGAAAGACTGGGTCAGGAAACCAACAAACTGGAGGCGGTGCTTGCCGCCATCAGCGATGGTCTAACCTTTCAGGATACCGATTACCGCATTATTTATCAGAACCTGGCCCACAAGAAGAGACAGGGGGATCATCTCGGTGAGCTGTGCTTCCAGGCCTATCAGGGCCGCGAGGCGGTGTGCCCGAAATGCCAGCTGGCCAAGTGCTTCGAGGACGGCCAGGTCCACCGGCGGGAGACCAAAGCGGAAACCGACGACGGCACCTTTTACATGGAGGTTTCCGCCAGCCCCTTGCGGGACGCCCAAGGCCGAACCATCGGGGGCGTCGAGGTGATCCGCGACATCACCGAGCACAAGCAACTCGAGGAACAGCTGCGGCAGGCCCAGAAGATGGAGGCCATCGGCAATCTCGCGGGCGGCATTGCCCACGATTTCAACAACCTGCTGACCACCATCATCGGCTACAGTGAATTGTCCCTGCTCAAGATGTCCGTCCCGGAGCCGTACAAGGAGAATTTCACCACCATCCTCAACGCCGGCAAACGGGCCGCGGCCCTGACCCGTCAGCTGCTCGTTTTCAGCCGCAAGCAGGTGCTGGAGATGAAGGTGATCGATCTCAACCAGGTGGTCGGCGGCATGACGGAGATGCTCAGCCGGCTCCTTGGCGAGAACATCGAATTGAAGCTGTTCACCGAGGCGAAGCACCCCCAGATCATGGCCGATGTCACCCAGGTGGAGCAGATCGTGCTGAATCTCGCCATCAATGCCCGCGACGCCATGCCCGAAGGCGGCAGCGTCATCATCGAAACCGCCAATGTCCATCTGGATGAGGAATACGCCCGCCGCCACCAGGGCGTGGCCGCCGGGAACTACCTCATGCTCACCGTCACTGACACCGGCGAGGGGGTCCCCGCGGAGATCCGGGACAAGATCTTCGAGCCCTTTTTTACCACCAAGGGCATGGGCAAGGGAACCGGCCTCGGCCTGGCCACCGTCTTCGGCATCGTCAAGCAACACAAAGGCCATATTTACGTTTACAGCGAACCGGGCAAGGGGACCACATTCAAAGTCTACCTGCCCCTGGCCGCGGGAGAGGCTGAAATTCCTGCCGTCACGGAGACGGCCGCCAAGCGAGGGGGCCGGGAAACCATCCTGGTGGTGGAGGACGAGAGCTCCATCCGCAATCTGATCGTCGACACCCTTGAACCACTAGGGTACCGCCTGCTCACCGCTGGCAATGGGGCAGAGGCCCTGGAGGTCAGCCGCCAAACCGAGGGCATCATCCACCTGCTGCTGACCGACGTCGTCATGAAAGGCATGAATGGCCGTGAGTTGACCGAGGCCCTCACGCAGGAACGATCCGGAATGAAGGTGGTCTTCATGTCCGGTTACACCGATAACGTCATTGCCCACCAGGGGGTGCTCGATCCCGGGGTCATCTTCATCAACAAGCCGCTCACCCCTTCTTTTCTCATCTCCCGCATCAGGGAGATCCTCGACGCTTGAGCCGCCCGCAGCGCGATTGGACTGCAATTCCTTTTCCAATCTCGGTAAGTTATCCGCCGTTTCTTGTTCTTGACTTCTTTTGGCCACCATCCGATAAATGAAAGGAAACCGAGGACGATTGGCGCCCGCGGAAAGGACCAAGGAAGAAAGCAGATGCGAAAAACAGGGCTGATCATGATCATGGCAGCGGCCAGCATGCTGCTGGCACCGCATAACGCCCGAGGCGCAGCGGGAAGCGCCGGTGGCTGGTGGCAGTTCGAGCTGGGAGGCGGAGCCGGTCTGGATGTCTTTTCCCGGGACCGCACCGGAGACATTCTTTTCACTGGTTTCCTTGAGTACGAGCTCCCCGTATACTCCCGAGTGACCTTAGGCTTCCGGCTCATGCCGCTTTTCGTCTATTACCAGGACGAGCCAGGGCAAGAAACGGTATGGGGCGGCGGCATCGGCCTGGCCGCCCGTTTCTATCCCTTTTCGGCTTCTTACCACGGCTTATACGGGGAAGCCGAAGGCCACCTCCTTGGCAATCGCCACCAAATCGAAGGCAACAGCTCTAACATCAATTTCCTGATCGGCGCCGGCATTGGGTACCGTCTCGCCTGCGACTGGTTCGGCATTGTCAAATTCGAGCACATTTCCAATGCCGGCTTGGGAGACCAGAACTCCGGAGCCAATACCGTGAGCGCCGGCATCGGCTACTCTTTCTGAGACTTGGCGCCCTGCGCCCCGGTCTTTCCCATCCAGAGTCTTTCCTCCTTGCCAACCAGCAGCGGCCTGGAGCAAAGATGTAAATTTTTCTCATAAAAACGGAAGATTATGAGGAAGAACTCATGAAACTGTCCACCTCCGACCAGATGCGGCAACTGGACCAGACGGCCATCGAGGAGTACGGCATCCCCGGCATCGTGCTCATGGAGAATGCCGGCCGCGGAACAGTGGCGGCCATCAGAAGGGAATTCGGGGAACCATCAGGCCGGACAGTAACAATCCTCGTCGGTCCCGGCAACAACGGCGGCGACGGCTTGGTTATCGCCCGCCATCTCCATCAGCTCGGCGCCCTTCCCCGCCTGATCCTGCTGGCGCCGGACAAGCTCACAGGCGATGCGGCCGTCAACCTGGCCATCGTCCGCAAGCTCGGCCTGCCCGAACAGACACTTGATGCCGGCGCCGACCTCGCCCCCATCCGCAATGTACTGCACCACAGCTGGCTGGCGGTGGATGCCATCTTCGGCACCGGCCTCAAGCGGGAGGTGGGCGGCCGTTTCGCCGCCATCATCAAGCTGCTGAATGAGCTTCCAGTGCCGGTGGCCGCCGTGGACATTCCGTCCGGCCTCGATGCCGACAGCGGCCATCCCTTAGGGACGTGCATCCAGGCCGACCTGACCGTCACCTTTGCCTTGGCCAAACCGGGGCTGGTGACCGATCCGGGTCGGCAGCTTGTCGGCCGCCTGGAGGTAGTCGATATCGGCATCCCGCCGGCGGCGGTCCGGAAAATGGAAATCCCCACCGAGCTCCTGACCCCGGACCTGGTCCGCCCCTGGTTGCCGCCGCGGCCCCCGGCCGCTCACAAAGGCACCTTCGGCCACCTGCTGGCCGTGGCCGGATCCGAGGGAAAGACCGGCGCCGCCATCCTTTGCGGCCATGGGGCCCTGCGGGCTGGCACCGGTCTGGTGACCCTCTGCGTGCCGGAGAAAGTCAATCCCGTATTCGAGACGGTGCTCACCGAGGCGATGACCATCCCTTTGCCCGCCGGCGGCCAGGGTCGACATTCGATCGAGGATTACGATGCCATTGCAGAAGCCGCCCAGGGCAAACAGGCGCTGGTGGTCGGACCCGGCCTGGGGACGGCAACCCAAACGGCCGCGCTGGTGCGGCGACTTTACGGTGAATGCCGCCTGCCCATGGTGGTCGATGCCGACGGACTCAACATCCTCGCCGCCGATCGGCAGACAATCGGCAATCCGGGCGGCCCGCGCATTCTCACCCCCCACCCGGGCGAGATGAGCCGCCTCAACGGCCGCACCACCAAAGAAATTCAGGCTGATCGGCTGGCGGTCGCCGCTGATTTTGCCCGAAAGCATGGAGTGGTTCTCGTACTCAAGGGGGCCGATACCGTCATTGCCGCTCCGAACGGCCGTCTCGCCGTCAACTCCACCGGCAATGCCGGTATGGCCACGGGCGGCATGGGCGACGTTCTCACCGGCATCATCGGCGGCCTCCTTGCTCAGGGGCTGGAGCTCTGGCAAGCTGCCTGTCTGGGCGTCTATGCCCATGGGGCGGCCGGCGACCGGCTGGCTGCCGCTGCTGCTCCCTTCGGATTTCTCGCCGGCGAACTGGCCCGGGAATTACCTGCCGCCCTGGCCCACTTGGACGACAAGCACCACTAAAAGATGGCAAAGATCCGTTTATCTCTGCCATCACTCCCATCGCAGCTCATGGCTTTCTCGACCGGAGCTTTGCGGCGAACGAATCGGACCTAACCATCCGTTTCTTTTTCCTTTCATTTTTTTCTGTTATATAAAAGGGTTCCGTCCTCAACCCTTCTTCGGTTCCTGTCGAGATTGCATTTCTTCCTGGATAATTGGCCGCGGATATGCTAAGGATACTTCGGTTGTTACAGCATTAATTTAATCATATTCCCCCTCTGCTTTTGTTCAAGATTTCCGAAGCGATACCGATGGGCGAGAGCCGGCCACACGACTGGCCGGAACCGGTATTTCGCCCGCCCCTGGCAGATCCGGAAGGCGGGTCTTTTCTCCCGCTTGGGGAGGATGCGCATCCGCCTGCTGCGCAAGGGCGGCCTCCGGCTTAAGCTGATCAGCTTCGTCACCCTGATCATTATCACGACCGTCGGCACTCTCGATTATTTCATCATTAACTTGATGGAGAGGACGGTTGCCGACAAGGCCAACGAGGTGGTGGAGACTTCCCTTGCCCGTATTGGCGACGTTTCCCGACTAACCCTGCTCGAACGCACTTACGAGAACAAGATCAACCTGGAAGAAATCCTGCGGGCGCCACGTACTTCCCCTATCGAAGGGTTGCTTGACATCAATATCTTCGCCACAATCAAGGAAAATGATAAGCTGCAGTTCACCTACTTCACCGGCCTGGATCCGAACAAGACCAGCGGCTTACTGCTCGACCAAATCCTGGCGAGACGCCTCCAGAAGATCTCCGACGAAACCGTCTTTCATGATGCTTTTTCTTATGTCGGCCGCCTTGACCCCATTCCGGCCTTCCGCTACGTCAAGCCGATCTTTACCGAATACCGGGGCGAGAAGCACCTGCTCGGGGCGGTAGTAGTGGCCTACAACCGGGAGGCGATTTTCGGCTCCGTCCATACTGTTCTCATGATCTCCGTTTTGATTACCCTGGCCGTCTTGCTCGCCAGCATCGCGGTCACCTTCCTCTTCGGCTCCAGGTTCACCAGGCCCATCCTCACCATGGCTGACGCCGCCTCCAAGGTCACGGCCGGCAATCTGGACGTCCGTCTCGACGTCAAAACCCATGACGAACTCGAAGACCTGGGCAAGCGCTTTAACTCCATGGTTCAAAAGCTACAGCGCAAAGAGATGATGCAGAAATTCATCTCCGCCTCCACCATCGATATGATCGAGAAAGGTGATGCCCGCCACCTCGAACTTGGCGGTCAGCACCAGACCATGACCCTGCTCTTCTCCGATATCCGCAATTTCACCTCGATTTGTGAAAACAAACAACCTCAGGAAGTGGTGGCGATCGCCAATTTTTATCTCAACCTGCAGGCATGCATTATTAAAAAATGGGCCGGCGATATCGACAAATTCGTGGGCGATGAAGTGATGGCGCTATTTAGCGGGGAGGACAGCGTCAGACAGGCCCTCAATGCCGCCCTGGAGATTCAGCGTTCCATCAAGCAGGAAAACGTCCATCGCCGCAAACAGGGACTGATTATCGTGGAAGTCGGGATCGGCATCAACCACGGCGAAGTGGTCGTCGGCAACATAGGCTCGTACGAGCGCATGGATTTCACCACCATGGGCTCGGTGGTCAATATGGCGTCCAAATTGTGCGACAGGGCAAGAGGCTCCGAAATCTTAATCGATAAACACAGCTTCCTGCAGGCCGGGTGTTCGGTGGATTACAACTTTGAGGAATTCAATGCCGCCGCCAGAGGAGAGCGAAGTCTATGGAAAGGCGCCGAAGCGTTGATCATCACAGGCTGATGGGACTGCGGCACGGATGGTTGATCCTGCTCCTTCTGCTGGGAAGCGGCTGCTCGTTGACGACCGGCCACGGACAAACCGCTTTGTCAGCCTCCCCTGCGGTCAAGCGTGAGATCTACAGGGAAGTCGCGGCAACCATCGCCGAAAGATGCCGACAGGGAGATGCCTTCCTCCGCCAGGGCGATTTGTACCGGGCGTTGGCCTGTTACCGCCAAGCGGCCTTTTACGAACAAACGCCCGAGCTTCGAGAAAAAATCGCTAATCTGCAGATAAAGATCACCGAAAAAAGCAAGCAGCTGGTTATTGAGGGCCAGGCCTTGCTGGACAAGGACGAGGAAGCCGCTTTGAAAACCTTCAACAGGGCACTCCAGCTCAACCCCGATAATCGAACAGCCCGCCGCGCCCGCGACCAACTGCTGGAAAAACCCCGGTTCCAGGCCGAACTGGCTGCGCGGCAAGCTACTCTGTATAGCTGTTGGAAGAATCATTCGACCCAACCCAAGGAAATCGCAACTCTGGCCGAGCAAGCCGCAGCTGTTCTAGCATACCAGTCCGACAATCCCTTGGCGTTGAAGGTGGAGAAACGAATCGACCGCCAGCGGAAGAAGGATATCCTTCTCCATCTGGAGAAGGGTCTGGACTTCTATCAGGCAGGTAAGCTCGAGAAGGCAAAATTCTTTGCCCAAAAGGCTCAGGCCATCGATCCGAATAATCCCGACGTCATCTCTTTTCTCAGGGAAATCCGGAAAG
>JARRJE010000202.1:0-5726 GCA_037379765.1 Deltaproteobacteria bacterium | reverse complement strand
GGCTGAAGTGAAAAAATGCAAGGAGATCCTGAGCAATATGGCGGAGGATGCAGGCGAAACCCCGGGCGAGCCCTTGAAAAAGGTGGAGATCCGGCCGATGCTGACCGGAATTACTCGAGACAAGGCCCTTCCCGATGGGGTAAGGCTTAACTGTCGCCTGTCCGAACCGGAACTTTCTGCCTTCCTGCCTGAGGGCGCGATTGTCAGGACCGTCAAGGCGTTGATCAAAAACAGCCTTGACGCCGGTGCCGACAGGATAGAGATCGAATGTCGGCGCCGGGGCGGTATGCTGATCTTTAGTGCCAGGGATAATGGCAAGGGGATGAGCGAATCCGTCCGCAGTCGGGCCATGGAGCCTTTTTTCACCACCAAAGCGCCCGGCATGGGCATGGGCCTTGGCCTCTATCTGGCCCGGACCCTAGCTGAAAGCATGGGCGGCAAGCTTGCCATCGAATCCAGGGAAGGGCACGGAACTACCGTTAGCTTGATAGTCCCGGAGGACCATGATGACTGAGCCCACCCCGAGCATCCTGGTGGTTGACGATGACACTCGATTCAGGGACCGTCTGTGCCGGGCTTGCCAGCGGCGCGGTTATGAAACCCTGGCGGCCGCGAATTTCGAGGAGGGGCTGCAGGTCTTCCGAGTCCATCGGCCGGAGCTGGCGGTAGTCATCGGCCGGAGCTGGCGGTAGTCGACCTGCGGATGCCGGGCAGGAGCGGGCTCGACTTGATCCGAGAGGCGGCAAAGGTCTCTCCTGCGAGCCGGATCGTGGTTTTGACCGGCTACGGCTCCATTGCAACCGCCATCGAGGCAGTCAAACTGGGTGCGGTCTCCTACTTGACCAAGCCCGCTGATGCCGACGAGATTATCAGGGCCTTCGCCAAAGAAAGTGATGAAAGACCGGTCGCGGAATTCACCCCTCCGAGTCTTGCCCGCCTCGAATGGGAGCACATCAATCGGGTCATGGCTGATTGCAACAACAACATCAGCGAGGCGGCAAGACGTCTCGGCCTTCATCGCCGTACCCTGCAGCGGAAATTACAGAAATTCCCTCCCCGGGGCTGAAGCTCGATTCCCGCCTGCGGCACCCTTTCCATACTCATTTCAGTTCCCTGCGACAATTTGCCACATTGCCATCTTCCTTCGCAGATGGTTTTGTATTGCCTCAACGTGGTACTTCTTGATTGCCATCTTCCTTCGCAGATGGTTTTTTTATTGCCACAACGTAGTACTTCTTGGGCCATTTTTTGCGGCACCAAAAAGATTCGGAGAAAGCATGAACAAAACCATTGTATCGCTGCATCTCATTGCCTTGATCGGCCTGCTCATCCTGACCGCAGCAAAGGTCGAAGCCCGGGAGGGCTGCCAGGTCTGCGGCATGTATCTTGACCTCGACCAGCGTACTTGCTCCCTGCTGGTTGATAAGGAAGGCCACGAAATGAGGACATGTGGCATCGCCTGCATGCTCAGGTTGGTCAGCGACGCCGGCGGCCCTGCGGCGTTCCGCCGAATCAGGGTGAAGGATTTCAACACCGGCCAGGAGCTCGATGGGGAAACGGCCACTTACGTCATCGGCAGCAACGTCGTCCCGGACATGCTCCCCAGCATCCTCGCCTTTGCCGATAGAAAAAGCGCGGAGGCGTTTGCCCGCAAACACGGCGGCGAGGTCATCGACTTCAGCCAAGCCTTGCTCTCCATTTCCCCCACGGCCATGACCATGCCGGTCCGGATCAAGTCCGCGGTCCTGCCGGCTCGGGGCGGCACCATGGCCGGCATCGGCTATATGGTGATGACGATGGATGAGGTTGCCCTGGGCAGCGACTCTATCGATCCGGCCGATTTCGTCCGCCGGCCCGGGCAGATGATGGGGCCAAAAGAGATGACTTCCAACGGGGAGATGTTCATGGCCAACCACTCCGTCACCGACAGCGACAATTTCGCGATCAAGATCCCTTATTTTGAGAAAAAGATGGAGATGTACACCATGGGCGGCATGAATGTCGCCACCACCAAAAACAACGGCCTCGGCGACATGGAGATCTCCTGGCGCCACGCCTTCTGGAAAAACAACTTCTACAGTCGCTTCCTCACCGGCCTGGCATCGGTTTCGCTTCCCTCCGGGGATTTTGACACCGATTTCATCGCATCGCCGATGATGCAGCTGGGCCGCGGGGCCTTGGCCGGCACCGCTGGTATTCTCTACTCCCAGAGAATGGGAAACTTCTGGCTCCACTCCTCCCTGACCTACAATCTCGGTCTGGAAAATAGCGACGACTACCGGTATGGCGACATCGCCAGCTTGGGTGCGGCCCTTCATTACACTCCCAACTACGACCTCCTTTTTGGCCTTGAGCTCGATGCCTCCAATTACGCCAAAGATGAATATCAAGGGGCGAAACAGGATGCTACCGGCGGGTTCAGGAGCTTTATCACCGCAGTGGCGAACTGGCGTTTCCTCACCGCTTTAGGGGGGAGCTTCTCGCTCAAAGGGGCCTTCGGCCTGCCTCTGTATGAGAACTTGAATCACTACGAGATAGGAAACATGGAAAAGGCGCAGATGGGCGGCGGCTATATGGGCAGTATCTCATTGAGCTTCGCAAGAAGGTTTCTTTATTGATCCGAACCGGAAAGGTGTCATCCTGTGGTTGAGGGCCGGAAAGTTGATGGAAAATGGCTCCCTTTTTTTCAGAAAAACCGCTGGCCTCTGATCATGCCGCAATTATAAAATACTCTTATGTTGCAAAGGGCAACCTCATGTCTTGGTATCGAAACAGGAGGGATGACCATGAAGAAGATGATTGTAGCGGCAGCGGTGGGGTTTTTAGGATTGGGAATGGCCGGAAGCGCCCCGGCAGCCGAAAACGCCCAAGGGGTCCAGTGCAAGACTGTAAAAGCCTCCCAACGGGTGCAGTTTCGGCAGGGAGAGGTTCTTCCGGGAACCCATCTCTTAGGAAAATGCATCCAGGGAGTTCATGGCAACCGTCTCGGTGAGGTCAAAGAGATGATGATCGACGCCGGAAGGGGGCAGATTGCCTATCTGGTCGTTGCCCCCGACCCCTCGCTGGGCATCGGCGAAAAGGGGCGCCTTGTGCCCTGGACCGCCCTGCACACTGATCCCGAGACAGGGGCTCTGGTGGCCAATATCGAGGCCGATAAATTCAAGGAAGCCCCCGCGGAAGTAGCCGACCGGCAGCAAGCCGAGGAGATTCATAAGCTTTACGGAGTGGCCCCTTATTGGGAGGAGGGTGGAAAAAAAGCACCGCTCCCCGGAAAAGAGGGCAGGGAGGAGTTGATTCCTAAGCCGACCCCCTTGTGGTGGGAATAAGACCCGATTGGGCAAGCGGCTGCGAGTTCGGCCTTGAGTAGGACGGCGGAGGTCCATGTGCCGCCGTCCTGGTCGCCGGGGGCATGAACCCAGTTTCCCGTATTTTTTTAGGGATTGACGCCTCGGCTCGGCAAGGCCAGAAATCCGGCTAAGGCAAAGCCGGCAAGAACCGCTCCGTTGAAAAAGGTCGCTGGTGCGCCGAAATTCTCCCATAACCAACCTGCCACAAGGCTTGCCAGCAGCAGGGCCACTCCGCTTACCAGGCCGAAGATGCCGAAAGCGGTTCCCCGCTGCCGCGGGCCGGCTGCATCGGCCACTAGAGCCGACAACAGCCCTTGGGTCAATCCCAGGTGCAACCCCCAGAAAGCGGCGCCCAACAGGACCAGCCACACATTACCGGCAAAGGCCAAGAGCAGATCGGAACCAATCAGCACGGTGAGACCCATGGCCATGAGCCCGTTGCGGCCGATGCGGTCTGAGAGATGGCCAACTGGGTAGGCAGTCAAGGTATAGACGATATTCATGACCACCAGGACCGCCGGCACGAGGCTTGACTTCAGGCCCACGTTTTCTGCCCGCAGCAGCAGAAAAGCCTCGCTGAAGCGGGCCAGGGCATAACCCGCTCCGACCGCGACCACCAACCAGTAGCGCGAGCCGAGCTCCGCGAGCTCGGCCCTATAAAAAGGAAATTTTTTGATTCCGGTTGGCTGCCCCTTCGGCTCTTTGACACCGAAGAGAAGAATAGCAACGGCTGCCAGACCAGGAAGGAAAGCCACCCAGAAGACAACCCGAAAATTCCCTTCGACGACTTCCATCAGCAGGATGGCAAGAAGCGGCCCGAGAAAGGCCCCGGCATTGTCAAGCGATTGGCGCAGTCCGAAGGCCGCACCGCGCGCGTGCGCCGGAGCCACATCCGCCACCAGGGCATCGCGGGGCGCACCCCGAATTCCTTTGCCGATACGGTCCACGAAGCGCGCCATGAAAATCAGCCCAACCCCCGGGGCCAGAGCAAAAAGAGGCTTGCTCAGGGCCCCCAGCCCGTAGCCTGCCACCGCCAGCGCCTTACGTTTGCCGATCCAATCGCTCACCGCCCCGGAAAACACCCGGGTGATCATGGCAGTCGCCTCGGCCACCCCCTCGATTACACCCACCGCTTCGGCACCGGCCCCCAACACAGTGACCAGAAAAATAGGCAGCAGACTGTGGATGATCTCCGAGGAGATATCCATGAACATGCTGACCAGACCCAGCGCCCAGACAGTAGAAGGAAGGTTGCCGGTTTTCGGCCGGCTCGATGAATTCTGTTTTTCGCCTGGTGATGTCAATGGGAGTTATGGGTATTTGGAACCAAGAAAAAAGGGGGATAGCCGACGAGCAAACAGCCTGCGGGTGGTCTGGTCAGCGTTTCCAGGTGCCTTAGGTTTGCGCAAGCGCTTTCGGCCGGCTATGGCAGCGCTATGCGGGCTAGAGCGATCGTCCAAAGATGCGGTGCCTGGAGACGCTGCCTCTTATTCTCCGATGATTTTTACCATCACCCGCTTCTTGCGCCGACCGTCGAACTCCCCATAGAAAATTTGCTCCCAGGTGCCGAAATCGAGCTTACCGTCGGTGACTGCGACCACCACTTCCCGGCCCATGAGCTGCCGTTTCATATGGGCGTCGGCATTGTCCTCGCCCACGTTGTGTCTATACTGGGAGATCGGCTCGTGCGGGGCAAGCTTTTCCAGCCATACGTCGTAGTCGTGATGCAGGCCGGATTCGTCATCGTTGATGAATACCGAGGCTGTTATGTGCATGGCGTTGCAAAGCACCAAGCCATCCCTGATCCCGCTTTCCCGCAGGCATTCATTGACCTGGGAGGTAATGTTGATGAAGGCGCGCCGGGTGGGCGCCTCAAACCACAGCTCCTTGCGATAACTTTTCATAAATTTCTCCTGATGTCAGAGGTTGAGGCCTAGAGAAAATCGAGTAATGGGCAATATTCGAGAAAATTGACCAGGATCGGGCCACTGGAGAGAAAAAATTACCTCAAGAGGCCATCTGTCGCGGACTTCGGCATAATGGAAAGGAAAGAAGGAACCGGGTGCCCCGGTTTCCACGGCTTTCCAGCTCGAAGGAGGCGCCGGGATGTTCTTCCACAATGCGCCGGGAAACGGCAAGCCCGAGACCGCTTCCCTTGCGTTTGGTAGTGAAGAAGGGATCGAAAAACTTATTCCGGATTTCCGCCGGGATGCCGGGGCCGTCATCGGTGATGGTGAGATGCACATGGTCGATACCGGCGCTTTCGGCGGCGATGCTCAGATGTCCGCCGTCTTCCAGGGCCTCCATCCCGTTTTTCAGCAGATTGAGAAGGACCTGATGCAGGCGATTCCGGTCCCCCCGGATGAACGGACCGGCCGG
>JARRJE010000201.1:0-4548 GCA_037379765.1 Deltaproteobacteria bacterium | reverse complement strand
TGTAGGTCATGGGCTACCCCGATGAGGATCCCGATCTCCAGCGAGGGATGAAAGCCTTGGACGATCTGCTCGTCCGGCGCGGCGCTGAGGTGATCTGTCAACCCTGCAATTCCCCGATCTGGGACAGTTGTCTCGCACTGAACGCCGCTCTGGAGGCAGGTCTTGATCCAGGTCACGAGGCGGTCGGTAAGGCCGTTGACTGGCTTTTTGCCCGCCAGCACTCCGGCCGGGGGGACTGGGCGCTCCGCAACCCGGGGCTGGCACCCGGCGGCTGGGCCTTCCAATTCGAAAACGACTTTTATCCGGATGTTGACGATACGGCGATGGTGCTCACCGCCTTACTGCGCACCGATCATTTCGCAACGCTTCCCGCCGATCCACGTTTTGTACGGGCAGTGGATTGGATGCTCGGGATGCAGAGCGCCGACGGCGGCTGGGGCGCTTTCGATATTGATAACAGTTATCTTTATTTGAATGACATTCCTTTCGCCGATCATGGTGCCCTGCTCGATCCGAGCACTTCGGATCTGACCGGGCGCTGCATGGAGGTCCTCGGCATGCTGGGCTACCGCCGGGATTTTCCGCCGTTGGCTCGCGCATACGAGTTTATTCGTCGGGAGCAGGAACCTTTCGGGGGCTGGTTCGGCCGGTGGGGAGTGAATTATCTCTATGGGACCTGGTCGGTGTTGAGCGGCCTCGCCCAGATCGAAGAGGACATGAGCCAGCCTTATATCCGCAAGGCGGTGGCCTGGCTGAAGGCTTGTCAGAATCCGGACTATGGCTGGGGCGAGAGCTGCTCCAGTTACGGCGATGCCTCACTGGCGGGCAAGGGGGAGAGCACACCCTCGCAAACCGCATGGGCCCTCCTCGGACTGATGGCCGTCGGCGAAGTGAACAGCGCGGCGGTGCAGCGCGGGATCCATTACCTGCTCAGCCGCCAGAACGAGGAGGGCGATTGGTACGAGCGCCATTTTACCGGTACCGGCTTCCCCCGGGTCTTTTACCTGCGCTACCACGGCTATGCGCGTTATTTTCCGCTCTGGGCCCTTGGCGTTTACCGCCGGTTGCGCACCGGCAAGCGGACTCGCCAGGATGAAGTCAGGCTCGCCATCGATGGTCGGCACGGATGAAATCCCTGACAGGCATCATCATCGCCATGCCGACTGAGGCAAGGGCCGTGCTGGGCCGCCGGCAATGGAGATACCTGGACGGGCAGCTGGTTCGAAAAATACAGCCCGGCGAGTGGCAACCGAACATCTGCCTTTGCTCCGGTGTGGGCCCGGCTAGGGCGGAAGCGGCCTGCCAGTGGCTTATCGCACAGGGAGTGACCGACTTGGTCCTGCTTGGAGTGGCGGGCGGCCTGCATCCCGACCTCCGGCCAGGCGATCTGGTAGTGGCCGATGCGGCGGTTGATGTGGATGAAGAAGGGGTGGGATGTGTCGTCCTGTCCGACCGGGATCAGGCCCGACAGATTTACACGGCTTTGGCCTTCGCCGGTTTAAAGATCCGGCTCGGGCGGATCGTGACCGTTAGCCGGCCGGTTCGTTCATCCGCGGAAAAGGCCAACTTGTACAAACGGTATCGCGCTTTGACCGTGGACATGGAAAGTGCAGCCGTGCTTCGGACTGCCCGCGCAGCAGGGGTACCCGTTCGTATTCTGCGAGCGGTCTGCGATCCGGCCGACCAGTGCCTGCCGGAAGCGGTCGCCCGCGGAGTGGCGGCGAATGGCCGCCGGCGGCCGGGATACATCGCTAGGAAGCTGCTGACTGACCCTTCTCTTCTGTTGCCCCTCTGGCGAGCGAACAAGGAAATGGGGGCGGCGTTGAAATCACTGAAGCGGGCCTGGCAGGCGCAGGCCCGGGCCGAGGCCATACCTGGCGGGCAAGCGGTGGCCTAAGGTTATACGCTTTCCTAACTAACCAATGCCTCCGACCCCGAACCGAGAAAGCAAGGAGATGGGAATCTGGTAAATGCAACTAAGAGGTGAGGTAGCTCGATGGAAGTGAAGCGCGCGGAAACGGCCGGATTCTGTATGGGGGTGGTTCTCGCCCTTCAGAAGCTCGACGACCTGGTGGCGAACGAGGAAGATAAAGGCCGGATCTTTACCCTGGGTCCGATCATCCATAATCCCCAGGTCATGGAGGAATATGCCCGCAAGGGGATTATTATCGCCGAGACGGCCCGGGAGATTCCTGCAGGAGCGACAGCGGTGATCCGTGCCCATGGGGTTCCCAAAGAGGTGCAGGAGAATCTCGTCTGGCGCGGTGTAACCGTCGTTGATGCTACCTGCCCCAAGGTGAAAAAAGCGCAACTTCTCATTGAGCGGCAGGCGCGGGCGGGCCGGGTGCTGCTCCTCTACGGCGAAGAAAGTCATCCGGAAGTCAAAGGATTGCTCAGTTATGCCGAGGCAGGGGCTTTCCTTTTCGACAGCAAGGAAAAGTTAGGGTCCTTGCCTCTCGAATCCGACCAAAGATATTGCCTGGCTGCGCAGACCACCCAAGATCGGGAGGTCTTCGACGATATCGCCTGGGAATTGAGCGGACGTTCCGATTGCGACATCACCGTGCTCCAGACCATCTGCGACGCTACCCGGCAACGCCAGGAAGAGGCGGTGCGTATCGCCAGGGAGATGGAGTTCATGGTGGTGGTCGGCGGCTATAACAGCGGCAATACCCGGCGTCTGGTCCAGGTGGTGACGGGCCAGAATATTCCAGTTCTTCACGTAGAAACCGCCCGGGAGCTGCCGCTGGCGGAGATCAGCCGCTTTGGGAGAATCGGGCTCACCGCCGGCGCCTCTACGCCTAATAAAGCCATCGATGAAATCCAGGCTCTTCTGTCCACCCTCTAAAATTTCAGGAAGGGAAGATGGAGAACTTTCTGGAGATGATCTTTCAGGGGGGGCGTTTTTTGCTTGTTATCCAAGCGACCTATCGAAATCATGAAACGATCGGCAGCGGAGCTTCTCCTCCTGCTGATTGCTGCGCTCTTCTTTCCCTGCCGACTGGATCTCGCCAGGGCCGCGGATTTCTCTACACCATTTCCCTCCCGGCATCTCAATCCTCTCGTGCAGGTCTTCGGCTTGCCGGCTGCCGAGCCGGCTAAGCTCCTGCCCTCCGGGCGAGTATCAACGCGGCTTTCCTTCGAAGGCGCCAATAATTTCAGCCTGGACTCCTCCCCCAGCCAGCAACTCACCCTGGACGGCGAAACCTATCGCGTCACCTTGGCCCTCCGTTTGGGACTGCCCAAAAGATTCGAAGTGGGGATCGACCTGCCCTATTTGGCCCATAATGGAGGGGTTTTCGACGGGATCATTGATGATTTCCACAATGTCTTCGGTTTTTACGGCAGTTCGCGTGAGAGCGTTCCCAGGAACCAACTCACTTATCGCTATGTGCGGAACGGAAAAACGCTTTTTGACATCGAAGAATCGGTCTCCGGCATCGGTGATCTGATGCTGCATGGCGGGGTGCAGCTGTACCGGAGGGAAGAACCGGCGCCTCGATTTGTGGCCCTCCAGACCAGTCTTAAGCTGCCGACCGGCGATGCCTCAAAACTCACAGGCAGCGGCAGCACGGATTTCGCCCTGGAACTCCTGGCGAGCGACGCCGGTTGGCTGCGCGATTGGCATCTGGCCTTTTTTGGTGGGATCGGCGCCCTGCTGATGGGCGATGCTGATCTGCTACCTGAACAGCAGAGGCATGTGGCGGGATTCGGTTTCTTTGGTTTCGGGTGGGAGCCGCTTCGCTGGCTGGATGTCAAGCTCCAGTTGGACGGTCACACCTCCTTCTTCAAAGGGAGCGATTTCAAGCGTATCGACCACTGGGCAACCCAGCTGGTAGGCGGTTTTACTTTCCATATGCCGGCGAAGATTTTGTTCGATCTCGCAATCTCGGAGAATGTCTTTGTCGAGACGGCCCCCGACGTCTCTCTTCTCGCAAGTTTGAAAAGACGATTCTGATGACCGCCCCCTCACCCTTGTCAGCGCCGGCGCAGCAACCGGTGTCCTTCCTGGAACTGCCAGAGCAGTAGAGCAGGCAATCCCACAAGCAGTTCGCGCACCCGTTTGACCAACGAGATGGCCAGCCCGGTCTCCGGGCTCAGCCCGACAATCGCGCCCAGCAGGATGAAGCTGCCTTCCTGCACCCCTAGGGCGCCGGGTATGATGAAGAAGGCATGGCGAATGGCCTGGACCAGGCTTTCCAGTATGATGGCCTTGCCTAGACCGAGCGGATGGCCTAGGAAATAGAGAGCCAGCCACACCTCCGATACCCCAAGGAACCAGCCGAGAAGGCGCCAGAAACAGCTTTTTAAAAATTCCCGGCGGCGGCCGTAAGTGGCGAGAATCGCGGCATCGAGCGCTGCAGCGCTGCCGATGATGGCCTCCCAATTGCCGACCTGAATCAGGCGGCCGATCAAAAGGGTCACCCCATGGAAAAAACCATGGCGCTGCATCAGGTAGAAAACCCCGACCAGGAACGTAAACAGCAGAACGGAAGCCGCCACGACGACCGTGGTATGACCGAATCCCTGATAGCGGATCAGAAAAAA
>JARRJE010000200.1:0-4559 GCA_037379765.1 Deltaproteobacteria bacterium | reverse complement strand
GTGATCTCGTGACTGGCGCCCTCGGAGCCGCAGTGTAATGGCGATTCTCCCGGGTCGGGGGCTGCCACGATCACCGCTTCAATCAACAGGATCAGCAGGAAGCCGCCGCCGGCCAACGCGAAGGCCAGGGGATAGTCCAGCCCGGGCGCCAGCTTCCGAAATCCGCTGGCCCCGCCGCTCAATAAGTGCACCAGGCCGGCCCCGCCAAGCACCCCGCCCGCGAAGGTATCTCCCCAGGCCATGAAGCGATGGCCGGACTCGCCCCTCATCAAGATCCAGGGGAACAGCACGCCAAATGCGCCCATGATGAAGACTGCGGCGGAGAAGATCACTTTCAATTCGACCAGGCTCATGCGGCCTCCCGACCCACTATCTTCTTGTTGGCCATGCCTCTACCTCTGCTGTCCTCTGGGCAGCCCCTCTTTTCCCTCCGGCGCGGCGGCCGTCTTCGTGCCTCAGGCCACCTGTCACGTCAATATTATCATAAGTTTATACTGAACAGGGAACAATGCGGCTGTTTCCCGGCCCGCCGTGATCAATTCAAGCTATCTCTGCCGTCACGCGATGAATCTGTTATAAAGTATCGTGCAAGGCACACCGCTGGGTTTGGACGATCACTTCGCGCGGTGGATCCGGCCTTGTTTCTTATTGTCATTCACGAGGATGTCGCATGAAGCCAAGAGTAAGACTAGCCGCCGCCCGTACCCCTGACCAAGGCGAGATGGTGCTTTATCAGCATGACCGCGATTTCTCCATCATGATCAACGGTCAGGATTTGATGCACAGCCGCCGCCATGAGTCGGAACTGGAGCTGGCGCGGCTGGGTTGCGCGCATCTGGTTGGCCGCCGGGCCGCCAGCGTCCTCATCGGCGGTCTGGGAATGGGCTATACCCTGCGCCAGGCCCTTGATATGCTCAGCCCCCATGCCCGCGTGGTGGTGGGTGAACTCATGCCCGCGGTCGTCCAATGGAATCGAGAATTCCTTGGCGGGCTCAACGGCCGGCCGCTGGATGACCAACGGGTTGACCTCAGGACCTGCGATGTCATCGAGCTCATCACAAGTTCCAAGGGCGGATTCGATGCGATACTGCTCGATATCGATAACGGGCCCAGTGCGATGACCGATTCGGGGAACAGCCGTCTTTATGGCTATGAAGGTGTCCTCGCCTGCCGCCGCGCGCTGCGCCAACGGGGGTGTTTGGCTGTGTGGTCGGCCGGGCCGAGTAAAGAGTTCGAGCAGCTCCTGACCAGTTGCGGCTTCCATGTCCGCCGTTTCCGGGTTCCCGCCTACAAGGGGAGTAAGTCGCAGGCCCATTTTGTATGGGTCGCCTCCGAAAACGGAAAGATCCTGCCGCCGGGGGGCGGGGAGCCGCACCAGACGCGCTCTAGAGATGGGAGGAAAGGGAAGAAAGGGAGTCGAGGGAAAGCCGGCCTTCGGAACGGAGGACCTTCAAGGCGTTGGGGTTAATGACACAGAAAAACGGCCAGTCCGCCCTCGATGAGCAAACCCTAGGTTCCCCTCACAAGAAGGCGTGACCAACGGGCATCATAAGTCTTCCGGCGGGTTCTCAAGATCCATTTGTTTTCACGCTATTTGTGTTACGTTATTTTGCGTAACGCAAAGGAGTGAAATATGAAAAATCCGTTTCGATTCGGCGGGGTCGTCCAAGGCGAGCAGTTCTGCCCGCGTCCTGACCTGACGGAGACCCTGGCCGGGCATATCGTCAACGGCCAGAATGTCTATGTCCAGGCCGAACGCCGGACGAGAAAAACGTCTCTCATCTGTGAGGCGGCCAGGCAGGCAGGGGCCAGGGTGGTTTATGTCGATCTCATGGAGGTCAAAACGCCGGAGGATTTCGCAAGGCGTTTTCTGACAAGCATTCTGCCCCTGGAACGGGAAAGCTTCGTGGGAAAAGTCATGAAGGCCTTCGCTTCTCTGTGGCCTTCGTTCGGCGTTGATCCGATCACCGGCCTGCCGACCGTCAATTTCAACTTCGCGGCCCCCATCGAGCCGGAAGGCAAGAATGGGTCAAGTCTGCTTTTGACTTTTATCCTTCCGGGCTATCCTGAAATGGGTAGCGTTGCTCCTCGGCGGAGACAACTATAGGAGCAACGGATGAAATCGCAAAAAATGATAGCCGTGGCGGTGCTGCTATTCGGGATCGGGGCTGCTCTTCTGGGCCTGGCACTGATAGCCGGCTACTTCCTTGACGCTGTGGTAGGCAGGTGGGGGAAGCCCGACCAGTCTCTTCTTTTCTGGTATCTGCCTATCCTGTTCATGGGGCTGGGGAGCATGGCCATCGGCTTTGTCGCCAGCAGATGGGGGATTCTTCGCTTGCGTGCGGTGAGCCGGCGCCCCAGCGAACAAGACGTGAACGGAGCCCGGTGAACTCATTCGCTGTCTGCCCCCTCAACCAATTTGAGCCGACCAGTACCTGGAGCAAAAACTCTTTCGATTTTAGATTTGGCCAATCTCTGGAGATTCCTTTTGCTGGAATGATTTGCCTGCCTTTTCCTAATCCGTTTTTTGGGTCTTTGGTAGCGGCCATCTCTCACCGCACCGGTTATCCATTCGCTTGAACGTTTCGGTTGAAAGCACCGCTCGGGATGAGATTGATCGGTCAAACGATGCCGTGCTATAAAATGATAGTGCCACAAACAGATCAGCCCCAGGATCTCCAGCCGAGCCGGCAGCCTCATAATCCGATTCCCCTTGCGAATCGATTGCCGAGTTGAATAACAATCCTTCCCACAAAAAGGATGTATTGCCATGAAAAACGATGACCGCAAACCCACTACCACCGATGCCGGGATCCCCGTAACCAGCGACGAGTACTCATTGACCGTGGGGCCCGATGGACCCATTCTGCTGCAAGACCACTACCTCATCGAGCAGATGGCCAACTTCAACCGGGAGCGAATTCCGGAGCGCCAGCCCCACGCCAAGGGTGCCGGGGCTTTCGGACACTTCGAGGTGACCCAGGATGTCAGTGCTTACACCAAGGCGGCGGTGTTCCAGCCGGGCACGAAGACGGACACACTGATCCGCTTCTCCACGGTGGCTGGCGAGCGCGGCAGCCCAGACACCTGGCGCGATCCCCGGGGCTTCGCCCTGAAGTTCTACACCAGCGAAGGCAACTACGACATGGTGGGAAACAACACGCCGGTGTTCTTTGTCCGCGACCCCATGAAGTTCCAGCACTTTATCCGCTCCCAAAAGCGCCGGGCGGACAACGGTCTGCGCGATCACGACATGCAGTGGGACTTCTGGACCCTGTCGCCCGAGTCGGCCCACCAAGTCACCTGGCTGATGGGCGACCGCGGGATCCCCAAGACCTGGCGGCACATGAACGGCTATTCGAGCCACACCTACATGTGGGTCAACGCGGCCGGCGAGCGCTTCTGGGTGAAGTACCACTTCAAGACCGATCAGGGCATCGACTTCCTCCCCCAGGAGGAGGCCGACCGGCTGGCCGGCGTCGACGCCGACTACCATCGGCGCGATCTGTTCGAGGCGATCAAGCGGGGCGATTATCCCAGTTGGACGCTCAAGATGCAGATCATGCCCTTTGCGGAGGCCGAGACCTACCGGTTCAATCCTTTCGACCTGACCAAGGTGTGGCCGCACAGCGATTACCCGCTGCACGAGGTCGGCCGACTTACGCTGAATCGCAACCCCACCGACTTCCATACCGAGATCGAACAGGCGGCCTTCGAACCGAACAATCTCGTACCGGGGATCGGACCCAGCCCGGACAAGATGCTGCTCGCCCGGCTCTTCTCGTATGCCGACGCCCACCGCGCCCGGTTGGGGGTCAACTACAAGCAGATCCCGGTCAACCGACCCAAGGTGCCGGTGCACAGTTACAGCAAGGACGGGGTGATGCGGGTCCAGAACGTTGCCGACCCGGTCTACGCCCCTAATTCCAAAGGCGGTCCGCAGGCCGACGGCAAGCGCTATCCCCAGGTCGAGGTCTGGAAGGCCAGCGGCGAGTTCATCCACGCCGCCTACACCCTGCGCAAGGACGACGACGACTGGGGCCAGCCCGGGACCCTGGTGCGCAAGGTCATGGACGATGCGCAGCGCGACCGGCTGGTATCCAATGTTGTCGGCCATCTCAAGAAGGGGGTATCCGAGCCGGTGCTCGAGCGAGCGTTCGCATACTGGCGCAACATCGACCAGGAAATCGGCGACCGCATCGCCAGGGGCGTGAAGGAGGCTGAGCGCTCGGAAGCCGTAACCGTCTGAAAATAGAACGGGTCCCTTCCCTTGGTCTCAACTTATAGCGGAAGAGGAGCCGATGAGCTGCCTTTGGAGGTGAGCGATTCGTGACAAGCGAAGCGGTTTACGGAGTGGGGGAGGAATCCCATCGGCTCACCGCTTGGCCGTCCGATAAAGATCTCCCTGGAATGCTTTTTCGACGTGCGCGCGGAACTGCTCGGCGTTGAGGTAACCGATCAGTCGATATTCCTTCCGCTCCTTCCCGTCCGGGCCGAAGAACAGGACCGCGGGCGGCCCGATGAGATTGAAGCGGCTCAGTAGGGCCTTGTCCTCGGCG
>JARRJE010000199.1:0-4567 GCA_037379765.1 Deltaproteobacteria bacterium | reverse complement strand
CCCTTTCACTTCAAGGGCGATCAGGAAACGGGCGCCGCGGACCCCGGTGCGGGGGGAGAGGTTTGCGCCCCAGCCTCCAGCCAGGAGATAGCGTTCGCTTCCCGGCTCCCGGGCCATGGCCACTCGATCGGGGAAGGCCGGTGCCAGCAGACGGGCGATCCGGGCCACCAACGGCCCCGTGGTCTGTCCGGAAACGACACCAGATCTTACAGCTCCGGCATAATGGCGGGCCGCCAGATCGACAGCGGCGCAAGCCCCGGCTTCAGCCCAACGTGGAAGAGGGTCACGGCGTCGCCAGGCGGCCAGCAGCTCCAGCCGGTCGAGGAGATCACTGTCGGTAGAATGATCGAACCGCTCAGCATACCGGCAGAGGTCACGTTCGGAGAGAAGAGCCGCTATATCGCAGCCCAGGGGGACTTCCCCCATCTTCCGGGATGCGGCCAAAAGGCGGGCCAAGCGGGGATGGACCGGGAGCCGAGCCATTTCTTCTCCTAAAGAAGTAAGCCGCCCGCTGGCGTCCAAGGCCCCCAGCCAGGCCAACAACCGGCGGGCCGCGGTCAAAGCGCCTTCAGGTGGAGGGTCGAGCCAGGCCAGACTGGCAGCATCGACTACTCCCCACCGGGCGAGCTCAGGGCCAGGGGGGCCAGATCGGCGGCACGGATCTCGGGCGGAGTAAAGGGCAGGAAAGCGGCCTCGTCCGCTTCGGTCCAAAGCCGGTAACAGACCCCCGGCGCCAGACGACCCGCCCGACCGGCACGTTGTTCAGAGCTCGCCCGGGAGATGCGTACCGTCTCCAGCCGGGAGATGCCCGCCGCCGGATCAAAACGGGGGCGACGGGCTAGGCCGCTGTCCACTACAGTGCGCACCCCCTCTATGGTGAGGCTGGTTTCGGCAATGGTGGTGGACAGCACCACCTTCCGCCGCTCTCCTGGAAGGATGGCTTGCTCCTGCTTGGCACAGGGCAGATCGGCAAAAAGGGGAAGGATTCGAACGCCGGCCGTTTTGGACATACCCGCCAACAACTTTGCACAGCAGCGGATTTCCTCAGCTCCTGGAAGAAAGGCGAGAATATCCCCAGCGGTCTCTGTCAGCGCCATCCGCACCGCCGCGGCGGTTTCCGCGGCCACCGGCCCTTGCACCGGGATTTTTAAATGACGGATCGTCACGGGAAAGGTACGGCCGGAGCTGGTCACCAGGGGCGCGTCTCCGAGCAGGCGGGCCACAGGAGCGGCATCAAGGGTGGCGGACATGACCAGAAGACGGAGGTCTTCCCGCAACCCGAGCTGGGCATCACGGCAGAGGGCCAGGGCAAGATCGCTCTGGAGGCGGCGCTCGTGAAACTCGTCGAATATGACCAGGCCGACCCCTGAAAGCGAGGGATCGGCCTGGAGACGCCGGAGAAGGATTCCTTCAGTCACCACCTCGATGCGGGTGGCGGAAGAGATTCGCTGCTCGAAGCGGATGGCGTATCCTACTCGCTTGCCGACCTCCTCGCCAAGGCAGGCGGCCATGTACCGGGCGGAGTTGGTGGCTGCCAGCCGCCGCGGTTCGAGCATAACGATCCTTTGGTCGGCGAGCCATTTTTCACCGAGCAGGGCCGGCGGCACTCGGGTGGTCTTGCCCGCGCCTGGAGGGGCTTGGAGGACCGCGGCGTCATGCGCGATCAGGGCACGTTTCACCTCCGGCAGGATGGCGTCGATGGGCAAGAAGGACTGACACTCCATACTCATTTCAAAGAACCGAGGGTCGAGGGAGGCGTTTTCTTGTTGACGAGAGGGCGGAAAATTCGTTTCATATCGGAAGAGAATAGTGCGGCCACCAGCAAAGCAGCAACCTTGGCATCCCCTGAAAGGCCGAAAGCGGCAGAAGGGGGCTCGACCTAATTCTTGATTGGCATCCCCTTCCCTTTCCTGCAATATTGCAGGGTAACCGCCCTTGCACAGGAAGAAACCACCATGCCTCGTCTCCGTTACGGCTTTCTCTTTCCGGTCCTGCCGCTTCTTGCCATCTTCCCGCTCTTTTTTGTGGGCTGGGGACAAGGTCCCGCCGATCCACTCCGCCAGTTGGACAACTTGGCCCATTTGGCTTATTTCGCTTTGATGGCCTGGGCCCTCACCTTGCTGCCGCAGGTGACCCGCCGCAAGCTGTCTCTGCAGTTCATCCTTCCCCTGTCTGCGGTGTTTGCAATGGGCGGGGCCATCGAGCTGATCCAGCCCCGGTTCGGCCGGACCGCCTCATGGAGCGACCTGGGACTCGACCTGATGGGTGCGCTGCTGGGACTGCTGTTTTTCGCTGCCGGCCGACTTCTTCTAAACCGGCGACTCCTGGCGGTAGGCCAACTCGCCGCTCTGGCCCTCGCCGGTTATGCTCTCGCCGGGCCGGCCGCCACCCTCTGGGACATGGAGCAAGCCTCGCGTTCTTTCCCGATCCTCGGGGACTTCGAAAGCCGGTTCGAGGCCGGGCGCTGGGTGCAGGGCACCATTGACCACAAGCTGGCTCGGCACGGCAGCGGCTCGCTGCGGGTGGATCTTTCCACTGCACTTTATAGCGGGACCGCCCTCATCCGCTCCATCGGCGATTGGCGGGGATACACCACTTTCGCCCTCAGCATTTATAATCCCGGTCCGGGACCGCTGCGCATCATTATCTCCATCCGCGACCAAGAGCACGAACGCCGGGGCGGCCACTATCATGACAGGTTCAACCGAACCTTCCACCTCAAGCCGGGCTGGAACGATCTCCGGATTCCCGTGGCAGAAATCGAAAAGGCCCCGAGGGAGAGGACCATGGATATGAGCCGTCTGCGGGAAATTGGAATCTTTGCGGCAAACTTACCCACACCGCGAGTGATCCACCTGGATAACCTGCGTCTCCTCCCTTGATCACAGTCCCGGCAAGAGGAAGGACCAAGTTCATGCGGAATCATGGGGTCTTCCCGACAATACCCTCCTTCCGATTTGCCATTTTTTTCAGGATCTCTTCGAGCTGGCTCAACTCGTCGCCGTATTTGCCCCAGTCAGCCTTCTTCAGATAGGCTTTGGCCTTATTATAGTGATCCAGTGCGTCCCGGGCCATGGCCGGCAGCGGCCCGTTGACGGGCAATCCGGCAACGGCCCGTTTCTGCTGAACCGGGGGCACGCCTGCTAGGGAAAAGACGGCGTTCAGGGCAGTGTCCAAGTCCCTTCTCATGGCCAGCTGTCCGTTATGGACGGCGATCACTCGCTTCAGCTGGGGCATCTCCCCCTGCTCAGACTGCAGATAGACGGGCTCCACATAGATGAAGGAGTGATTGATGGGGATAATCAAGAGATTGCCCCGGATAACGCTCGAGCCCTGCTGCCCCCAGAGGGTGAGCTCCGAGGAGATGTCCGGCTGCTGGTTGATCCGGGCCTCGATCTGCATGGGGCCGTAGATCAGCTTCTCCTTGGAAAGGGTGTAGATCAAGAGCTGGCCGTATTTGTCGCCGTCGCAGCGGGCGCACATCCAGGCCACCATGTTGTCCTTGTTAGCCGGGGTCAGCGGCAACATCAGGATGAATTCCTCGGAATGTGAGTCGGGCAGCCTCATAACGATGTAGTAAGGTAGGATCGACTGCTGCACGTTCTTGTAAATCTCCTGGGGGATGCTCCACAGATCCTCTCGGTTGTAAAACACCTGGGGGTCGGTCATATGATAGGTGGCGTACATCCGGGCCTGAATCATGAACAGATCCATGGGATAGCGCACGTGTTTTCTCAAGAACGCGGGCATCTCCCGGCCCGGCTTGAACAGGGTGGGAAAGATCTTGCGATAGGTCTTGACCACGGGGTCGGTCGGGTCCATGACGTAATAAGACACCGCGCCGCTGTATGCGTCGATGACGACCTTCACCGAATTCCGGATGTAATTGATGCCGCGCTGGTATTCGTTTCCGGACATCGGCTCCGAGTAAGGGAACATATTGGAGGTGGCATAAGCATCCTGAACCCAGTACAGGTGGCCGTCATCCCCAACCGAGATGTAGGGATCGGAGTCGTAGGTCAAAAACGGGGCGATGGTGCGCACCCGGTCCGTGATGGCGCGGTGGAGCATCAGCCGGCTTTGGTCGGTGACGTAGCTTGACAACAGCACGTTGACGTCCGAAAGATCCAGAGCGTAAACCAGCCGCCGGAAGACGCCGGAGAGCTGCACACCACCTTTCCCCTGGTATGAGGTATAGGCGTTCTTGTTGCCCTTGGGGTAGTCGAACTCCTTGATCCGGCTGTGAACGATGGTGAAGCCGTCGGTTTCCTTGCCGTAGTAAATTTCCGGCCGGGCGATATGGAGTGGCGTGCTCGTTTGCGGCGGAATGTCCTGCATGATGAATTCGGGCATGCCGTCGGGGGTGAACTTGTTCACGGGGCTCATGACCACGCCGTAGCCGTGGGAATAGACCAGATGCATGTTGACCCAGGTCCGGGCCCGGGCAGGAAGCTGTGAAGGCGGCAGCTCCCGGGCGGCAATGGCGACCTGGGTGTACCTGTCCTTGAAGTGGTAGCGATCCACATCCACGCTGTTGAAATCGTAGTAGAGTCGGATTTCCTGCAGC
>JARRJE010000198.1:0-4592 GCA_037379765.1 Deltaproteobacteria bacterium | reverse complement strand
TTGGTCATGGTAAGCCCTCCTATGGGTTCAAGGTTTGCTTTGGATATCAACCTCTTACCATGACCATTCTTTTTTTCAGAGCATCTCTGCTCTTTTGCACACAATTCTGCACACTACCCAGCGGGCTTATTCATCCTTCGGATCGTGGGAGTCAATACTGCTCATGAATATGGGAATTGCTCGGCTAGTTCGGGATGTGAGTCTCCGGAGCAGTAAGGGCAACTGCTTCGAAAATAATGTGCTGGAACAGAATGTTATGGCAGCAGAGATAAGAAAAACCTAATCTGAGGGCCGCCCCGGTTGGGGAAGTAATGAAGGTGCAATAAAAAAAGGCAGCAGGATTAACCCGCTGCCTTTTTTTATTCGGATGTCACTGATACTCACCGGTCTTCTAACATCCACCCCTGGTCGGTCTTGACTAGCGTAACCCGCTCTTCTCTGTGAAGGACCTCCCCGGCCTTAAAGTCGCCATACTGCAACTTTAGAGTAAAAAGATCCATTCCTGAGCCTAAGGCATTCAGGGGATTGTCTTTAGAACCCTCTTTCGCCTCTTCAGCAGCTTGCTCATAACTTTTCTTGAAAACCAAATCGTACTCGACATCTGCTATATAGGTGCTGTCTTTTTTGTAATGGCCACTGAGCTTCTCAAAATTGTTAATTCGGTATATATCACTTCTATCACTGTTATGAAGTTCCTGGGCGACCTGTTTCTCAATTGTGCCTTCCCCCGGCGATCCGGAACAGCCGGCCAGAAAGAGGAGTACCATTAGCCAGGCGATCTTCTCCGTCTTATCTTCTCCCTATTCGGAGTTCATGAGGTCAGACAGTTCTGGGTTTGGCGCGAGTCGGGGGCCATTCGGCACCTATTTTTCATTTGCACTTCGGGGGATTCAGCCTGTCGCCGAGGAAGGCGCTATCCTGATCTCCACTCGCCGATTCTTCTGCCGACCAGCTTTAGTATCGTTGGTGGCGACGGGCTGGGATTCCCCTAAACCCACCTCTTGAATGCGGTTGGCATCAATGCCGCGCTGCACCAAGGCGTTCTTCACAGCTCGTGCCCGCCGGAGGGAAAGATCCATATTGTAAGAATCGGAACCAGCGCTGTCGGTATGACCCTCTACTCGGATCACCGTCTGCGGATATTCCCTGAGGACCTGGGCGATCCGGTCCAACTCTGACCGCAGGCCAGGTTGGATACTGGCGGAATTCGGGGAGAAAGAGACATCCCCCTTCAAGGCGACAGTGAGCAGGTTGCCTTCTCGTTCAACCGCCGCGGCGTCGGAAGCAGCGAGAGCCTGCCGCATTTCCCGCTCCTGGTTATCCATCATTCTACCGACCGCCGCGCCACCAGCGCCGCCAACGGCCGCACCAATGGCACTACCGAGAAGAGTGGCCTTTGTATCATGGCCGACCGCCTGACCTATTACTGCTCCGGCAAGGGCTCCACCAGCAGCACCATAAAGCCCGCCTTTCTGAGTTTTAGTCTGGGGAGTGCAGGCAGCCACAAGCAGGAACGACCCGGTGATAAGAACAAAAATGACTCTCTTCATGACGCTCTCCTTTTGATTTTTTTCTTCGAATAACAAAGTTTTTATATCCGGCCATCTTTAGGATATGGGCAAGATGTCCCACCATTAACTGCAGTCATTGGCCTAAGGCAGCAAAAATGCGTTGGAAGAGGATAATATCCTTCAGAGGCAGCCCTCTTCATACATCACTGTCCTCTCCGGAACACGCAAGAAATATTCCATACCTGCGAGAGGAGTTTCAGCACGGCGCTGTTATTCTGCTATGACGAGCAAAAGACCGGCCATCAAAATGGCCAGCTGGTGGCCGAGTCAGCTGAGGAGAAGAGGCGGCGGTCAGCCCAAAAGTATATCGGTTGGGCTGGAGTTATAAATTAAATCAAAACGAAAATCTAAGGGATTCGGGCTAAGGTAGAAACAACAAAAAAGGCGACAGGTTCATCCCGCCGCCTTTTTTTCATTCGGGTGTTACTGAGGACGAAAAATCAGTTCACGTCCGGCTCCAAGGCCTTAGCCCGTCCTTTGAGGAACTTCCATGACCGATCTACGTCTTTCTGAGCCTGGGCCATGAGCTCGTCGGCCTGGGTGGGATTCATCATCCTGAGCATCCGGTACCGGTTTTCGGCTTGGGCGTATTCCGCGAACGGGATTGACGGCGCCTTGCTGTCAATATGCAGCGGGTTTTTGTCCTGGGCTTCGAGCGCCGGGTTGTACCGATAAAGCGGCCAGTGACCGCAAGCCACGGCCTTCTTCTGCTGCTCGAGGCCGGTGGCCATGTTGATGCCGTGGTTGATGCAGTGGGCATAGGCGATAATGAGCGAAGGGCCGTCATAAGCCTCGGCTTCATTGAAGGCCTTGACCACCTGGCCTGGATTGGCGCCCATGGACACTCTGGCCACGTAAACGTTGCCGTAAGTGGAGAAGATCATGCCAATGTCCTTCTTGGGCATCTTCTTGCCGCCGGCCGCAAACTGGGCGGTGGCTGCCCGCGGTGTGGACTTGGACATCTGGCCGCCGGTGTTGGAGTAAACCTCGGTGTCGAGAATGAGCACATTCACGTTCTCGCCGGAAGCGAGCACATGATCAAGGCCGCCGTAACCGATGTCGTAGGCCCAGCCGTCGCCGCCCACGATCCACACCGATTTTTTGACCAGGTAGTCGGCGACATGCATGAGCCGCTTGGAGACGGCATCCCTCTTTTTGACCAGTGCCTTTTTGAGCTCGGCTACCCGACCTCGCTGGGCCTCGATCTCCATCTGGGTGATCTGGGCCGAATTGAGCAGGTCATTGGCCTGCTTCTTCTTGATGGTGCCGGCCGCCACCGCCTCGGCGAGCAACTCGGCTGCCTGGGAGGCCAGCTTGTTCAAAGTCGCACGCATACCCAGGCCGAACTCGGCGTTGTCTTCGAAAAGCGAGTTGGCCCAGGCCGGCCCCCGGCCGTCCTGCCGCTGTGCATAAGGGGTGGTGGGCAGGTTGCCGCCGTAGATCGAGGAGCAGCCGGTCGCATTAGCAACGAGCATCCGGTCGCCGAAGAGCTGGGTGGCGAGCTTGATATAAGCGGTCTCGCCGCACCCGCCGCAGGCTCCAGAGTACTCGAAAAGTGGCCGCATCAGCTGGCTGCCCTTGATGGTGGTCGGGTTGATCTCGGCATAGTCCATCTCCGGCAGACCCAGGAAGTACTGGTAGATGGGGGCCTCTATTTGGTGAAGCTCTTCAGTGTTCAACACCATGTTGATCGCCTTGCGGTCGGTCTTATTGCCCTTGGCGTCCTTCTGATGGGCCGGGCAGACACCGACGCAGTTGGTGCAGCCGGTGCAGTCCTCTGTGGCCACTTGGACGATGCACTTCTTGCCCTTGAACTGGGCACCCTTGGCGTCAGTCACTTTGAGTCCTTTGGGGGCCTTCTTGAGATCCTTGGCATCGACGATCTTCATCCGGATGGCCGCATGAGGGCAGACCAGGGAGCACTGGGCGCACTGGATGCAGGTCTCCGGATCCCATTCCGGCACGTGAACGGCGATGTTGCGCTTTTCATACTGGGTGGTGCCGGTGGGCCAGGAGCCGTCGGCCGGAATCTGGGAAACGGTGAGCTCGGCGCCTTTACCCTCGATCATCTTGGCGGTCACCTTTTTTACGAAGGCCGGGGCGTCTTTCGGTACGGTGGGCGGCATTGCGTGCCCGGTGACGGTCTTGGGCACCTTCACCTGCCGGATGTTCTCCACCGCGGTGTCCACCGCCGCGAAGTTCATGTTCACTACCTTCTCGCCCTTCTTGCCGTAAGTCTTTTTGATGGCGTCCTTGATGGATTTGATCGCCTCTGCCTTGGAGAGAATCCCGGAGATGAGGAAGAAGGCGGTTTGCATGATCATGTTGATGCGGGCTCCAAGGCCGATGGCCTCTGCCAGGCTAATGGCATCGATGATGTAAAACTTGAGCTTTTTGTCGATGATTTGCCGCTGCACCTTGGAGGGCAGGTGGTCCCACACCTCGTTTTTGTTGTAAGAGGTGGTGAGCAGAAAAGTACCTCCCTTCTCGATGTTGGCCAGCATGTCATATTTATCGAGGAAGGTGAAGTTGTGGCAGGCGATGAAATTGGCCTTATTGATCAGGTAAGGGGCCATGATCTTCGTCTTGCCGAACCGCAGGTGGCTGGTGGTGATGGACCCCGACTTCTTGGAGTCGTAGACGAAGTAGCCTTGGGCGTTGTTGTCGGTCTCGGTGCCGATGATCTTGATGGTGTTCTTGTTGGCGCCCACCGTGCCGTCCGAGCCCAGGCCGTAGAACATGGCCCGGAATACGTCCTTGCCCTCGATGTTGAACTTCTCTTCGTCATAATCGAGGCTGGTGAAGGCCACGTCGTCCTGGGGGCCAACGCAGAAATGGTTTTTGGCATTTTTGGAGATCATGTTGTCGAACACTGCTTTGACCATGGCCGGGGTGAACTCCGCCGAGCCCAGGCCGTACCGTCCGCCGAGGACCACTGGCATTTTCTTGAGAGTGCCGTTGTCCGCCGCCTCGCCGAGAGCGGCCCGCACATCGAGATAAAGTGGTTCGCCGGGGCTGCCC
>JARRJE010000197.1:0-4611 GCA_037379765.1 Deltaproteobacteria bacterium | reverse complement strand
AGGCGCCGCCATATTCCGGCTTGCCGTAGCTCGTGACGCTCTGGACGCTTCCTTCGGGAAGCAACCCTGTTTGCGGATTCCCGGCTCCAGCTTTTAGGTGGTGAACGGCGGCGGGAATGTTGAAAACCAGCCAGTGCCACCACCCCCCACTAGTGGGAGCATCGGGGTCGTAGACCGTCACTGCAAAGCTCTTCGTCTTCTCCGGCGCATTGACCCAGGTGAGGGCGGGTGAGATATTCTTGCCGTTGCACCCAAACCCGGAATAAACCTGGGCCTCGGTCAATTGTCCTCCCAGGTCGGCGCTTTTCAACATAAATCCTTGCGCGCTCACGCTCGCGGCGCTCAGAAAAGCCGTCAGCATTACAAGAAAAGCCAACCTTTTCATTTTTTCTCTCCTTTTTCGAACCGGGTTATTTTCGCCTGAGAAGGCGTAATAAACTATACAGTAGGGCAATGGCCCATCGTCCTCCAATATTTAGGCTCTTCAGCAGAATTTGTGGGTGACTTCTGGTTCAGGCAAGTCTCCGAGCGTGTGATAGAGGGCAATTTTCAGGATGTCGAAGCTTCTGAATCCATACGCTTTTCTGGTAGTCACTTTGGCCTTGTTGTTGAAACCCTCAACAGCACCGAGGGCAACCTGCCCTCGGCAACGAAACCAATTGAGCAGGGGCTTCCGATGAGTGCGCAGCATCTTGGCCACCTTCTTCATCGGCTTGAGCCGCGACCGCGTGGTTCGCTCACACCAGTCATCCAGGAATTTGCTGGCCCAAGCAGGGCTTTTGTATCTCCAGAACCGCTGAGAATCTTCTTTGAGGAGATAAGCCCGAATGGTTTTGAGATTGGCGGCCAGCAAGTCCTTGAGCTTGACCACCTGCTTGTCAGTCAGATTTTCGGGCCGTTTGAGCAGACACCAGCGACTGCCGGTAAGAATGGGCTCTTCCCCCTTGGCCCTCAGCTCTCTGGCTTCTGTAGCCCGGATTTTGTCTATAGCCTTGCCAAAGTAGCCCATGACATGGAAGCGGTCGATGATGTGAATGGCTTGGCCCGCAACCTCGCCCACGGTCCGCAGGTAAGGCTTCCACATGTCGCTGCAGATGAAACGAAGTTGGCCCGTCCTTTCTTTGCCGAATTCCTTGAAAAACTGCCGCAGGGTTTTCTGGGTTCGCTCTCTCCCGACCCACAAAAGCCGCTTGCAACCGGCGTCAATCTGATAGACCAAGGTCAAGTATTTATGGCCTTTCTTCCAAGCGATTTCATCGATCCCGATAGATGTCACTCCCTCAAGGCCGCGATGCGCCAATCCCCAAGTGACGGCCATCTTGACCGACCGGTGGACATTGTCCCAAGTGGTCTGGAAGGCAACGGCAACCTCCTTCCAGGAAAGCCTTTTCGCCCAGCGGGCGAGAAACCAGGCGTATGTGGTAGTCAGATGGTTCTTCCCTTCGGCCCAGGGGACCCTTTCCACTTTGACCCCGCAGCGGGGACAGCTGACCCGCCTCATTGCATACAGGAAGAACACGGGAATGCCCCACAAGGGCACGAACTCAAAACGGCGCCCCCGGAGGACATCGTAGCCCGGCCTGAACCGGCCACAGCCGGAGCAGATCGGGCGGATGCGCTTTCGGGGGCGTATCTCGACTTCCAGGATCATTTGCTTCCCCAGATTACGGCAGTGGATTGCGCCATACACAAAACCTCTATGCAACTGGACCCGGTTCAGGATAGATTTGAGTTGCATCCCGTTTTTCCCTCCTTTGGTTTTGGTATCTTGGTCGATTCCCAAAATGCCAAAGAGGTAAACGGGATGCTCTATTTTTAGGTTCCGTCAGGGAATGAATTTTGTCGTCTCAACGAAATGATTGGCCCTGACGGGGACCCACAAATTCTGCTGAAGAGCCAATATATACTGTTGTCACACCCAACCCCTTCCGATCGTCAACTCAGGTAACGCCCCCCATTGACGCCGATGGTCTGACCCGTAATATAGCCGTTAAGCGCAAGCATGGCCGCCACTTCGGCGACTTCCTCGGCGGTGCCGAATCGCCCAACCGGCAAGAGCTCCGGCCGCAGTTGTGGCAAAGCGGCAGACATGTCGGTGCTGACCGGGCCAGGGGCAATGGTATTGGCGGTGATGCCCTCTCCGGCCAGTTGAGCGGCGTAATAGTGCATGAGCCCAACTACCCCTCCCTTCGAAGCCGCGTAGTGGGGCCCGACCACTCCTCCCATTTGGGCAGCCACTGAAGAAAGTCCAATAATCCGACCCCAGCGGGCGGCGCGCATGTCCGGCAACACTGCTTGGGTGACGAGGAAGGAACCTTTGAGGTTGACCGCCAGAATCTCATCCCAATCCTGTTCGGTAATCTCCTCGATTGTCCGCATCATGCTGATGCCGGCATTGTTCACCAGAATCGTGATCGGCCCGAGCTCTTCACGGACTAGTTTCACCATCCGGGTCACCTCGGAGGATCGGGCGACATTCCCTTGGACCGGCACCGAGCGCTGGCCCAGTTCCTGGATCTGTCCACAAACGTCTCGGGCGGCTCGTTCATTTCCATGGTAGTTCACGGCCACATCAGCACCTCTGCGCGCTAGCGCTACCGCAATCGCCCGGCCGATGCCCCGGCTGGCCCCTGTGACCAGGGAAATCCTGCCATTCAAATCGTTGCTCATCACTTTCCCTCCCCGAGAAGGCAAATGCCTTTTCCCTGTAAACAATCAAGCAAGATACCTTGCCCTCCCGTGACGTTCACAGGCGCCGTAAATATTGGGCAAATAGATCAGCAATACCCGGCATCCGGTCGCTCCGATCGTTAGCAGATGGGCTGCCTGTGATCGCTTATTTTCCTTTTATCTGCAATTGTATCAACCGGGCATCTCAGTGACAATTTGCTCTCAATGATCTTGTTCAGCATTATTTTCAAAAGAGATGGCCTCTTAATGCCAGGGCACCCAAACAGCGCCGTCATTTGCGCGGAGCCGGGCCAGCGGGCATTTAGTTTCTTCAGAAACCATGGAAACTCGCCCTATTGGACAACGTCATTGGTTATCTTCGGATCAGGAAACGGCCTCATATCTGCGCGGCAGGGGATGTGATGAAGGGTTTTTCAATGCGAATACAAAATTTTCTCCGAAGGTCTCTCCGCCGCCTGCTTCATTTCTTCAGGACGGTGAAGCGCGCGCTGACCCTGTTGCCCTCCGCATCGACGATCGTCAGCATGTGTACCCCCGGCGCGAGCTGAATGGCTTGCTGATGGTAGGTCTTGGTGGCTCCCAGGCACCTTTGATCGATATGCCAATACAGCAGTGCATCTGCATCGCGGTGCACGGCCTTGAAAATCACCTGGCTTTTTTCCCCGTTGAGGTCAACAGGTATATAAACTCTGGTGCCGGGGGTCGGATAGAGGATGGAGATGGGGTTGTCCGAACCATCCGCAGGAATGTGGGCGCAGTCGGGGCGGTATTTCGGCAGCCGCAGATAGTCGCTGTTTTGCTTGCGATAGTAATGCTCCTGTGCCGCCGGCAGAACGAACCAGTCGGCGTGCACCATGTTGGCGACCGCTTCGCAGCGGCCATGGACACGTAGGCCGTTTTTGTCGAGATGGATCCGGTGGTGGTAGGGCGTGACCTGAGAAAAATGGCTCTCCCGAGGCACCCACTGCCGCTCGGCAATGCAGTGCCCATTGGAGAGATAGCCATCGTCCTTGCATGCTTCCACTTGTTTCATCTGATCGCGGGGCTGCTCAAACCAGCGGCTCCGGCCAAGCTTGTCGAAAATGGCAAACAACAACGGGGCGGCGGCAGTGGAACCTGTCAGTCCCGGTCTGCCTTCACCCGAGGCATTGCCGACCCAGACGCCGACAGTGTAACGAGCGGTGCTGCCCACCGCCCACGCATCTCGCAGCCCATAGCTGGTACCGGTCTTCCAAGCGATTTTCCGAGAGCTGGCGAAATTCCGCCACTGCCCGTCCAAGTCGGGCCGGCGAACCTCTAGCAGCGCCTCCTCGGTGAGCCAGGCAGTGCCTGCGCCAATGCGCGACGGCGTATTTGTCAGAGGGGATTCACCTTGCAGGCATACGGGCCGGCGGTAGCTGTCTTCCTTGAAACGGCAACGGTTGGCGGTAATGGCGGCAAGGTTGGCGTACATGCCGGTAATGTCCCACAGGGTGCCTTCGGCACCACCCAGGATCAGGGTCAACCCATATCCTTCCGGACTCCTGATCAGGGTAGTTACCCCGATTTCGCGCAGAAAATCATAGAAACGGTCGATACCATAGCGGCGGAGCATCCGGACGGCCGGCACATTGAGCGATCGCGCCAGCGCCTCGGAGGCGGGAACGGCACCACGGTAAGCGCGATCGTAATTCTCGGGCATATAACCGCCATACTGGGTCGGGATATCCGGGATCAGAGTGTTGGGAAGGATGTCTCCCTCCTGGATCATCGCAGCGAACAGGAACGGCTTCAAAATGCTGCCGGTACTCCTAGGCCGGTGGATCAGATCAATGGCCTGACCATGCTCACTAGAAAAGGCTGCGCCACTGTTGCCGACGTAAGCGAGAACCTGGAAGCTCTCTATTTTTTCAGCGGATTACGCTCCCCGCCGACCGGGTG
>JARRJE010000196.1:0-9945 GCA_037379765.1 Deltaproteobacteria bacterium | reverse complement strand
GGAGGGGGCCAAGCCCCTGGATGCGGCCATCCATGCCGCCCGGGAGTTGGCCAATCCGATCATCGTCATGACAGTGGTGTTGGTGGCCGTGTACATTCCTATCGGCTTCATGTGCGGACTCACCGGCGCGCTTTTCACCGAGTTCGCCTTCACCCTGGTCGCCGCGGTCACCATCTCAGGTATCGTCGCCTTGACTCTGTCGCCGATGATGTGCTCCAAGCTTCTCAAACCGCACGATCCTCACCAGAAGGGGTGGCAGGCGAAATTCGCCATTTTTCTCGATCACCAATTCGACGGTTTCCGCAAGCGCTACCAGCGACTGTTGCACGGCTCCCTCAACACAGTACCGGTTACCGTCACTTTCGCCCTCATCGTGCTGGGCAGTATCTATTTTCTGTACGCCGGCGCCAAATCGGAACTAGCACCACAGGAAGACCAGGGAGTCATCATCACCTCCTCTTCCTCGGCCCCCAGCGCCACTCTTCAGCAGCGTGAGCTTTATTCTCGGGCCGTTTACCAGAATTTTGCCCGCCATCCCCAAACCGATCATGTCTTCCAGCTCGACATGCCCGGGACCTCCATCGCCGGCATGGTCCTCAAACCATGGGATGAGCGGAAACTGACCGCCAGCGATCTTCAGCCGGTCATCCAGCAGGAGCTGAGCCGGATCGCCGGCGTCCGGGTAGTAGCCTTCCAGCCCCCGCCCCTTCCCGGCAGCCGGGGACTGCCCATCCAGTTCGTCATCCAGACCACCGACCCCTTCGAGCGGCTCTATCAGGTGGCTGGTACCTTTCTGCAGGAAGCGCAGAAAAGCGGCATGTTCATGTTTCTTGACAGCGATCTCAAATACGACCTGCCCCAATCCCAGGTGGTCATCGACCGCAATTTGACCGCGCAGCTCGGCCTTTCCATGCGCGACGTGGGCGCCGCCCTCTCCTCCATGCTCGGCGGAGGCTACGTCAACTACTTCAGCCTGGAGGGCCGCTCTTACAAGGTCATTCCCCAGGTGCAGCAGCGCTTCCGGCTCAACACCGACCAACTCCGGAATTATTACATCCGCACCACCAGCGGCTCGTCGGTGCCCCTTTCTACCATTGCCCACATCGAAACCAAAACTGTGCCGGAATCACTCGACCACTTCCAGCAGCAGAACGCTGCAACCATCTCCGGGGTCGCCTTCCCAGGGGTGACGCAAGGGGAGGCCCTCACCTATTTGAAAAACCTCGCCAACCGCACCCTGCCTCAAGGCTATTCCGTTGACTATGCCGGCCAGTCGCGGCAGTTCGTCCAGGAGTCGAGCGCGCTGCTCATCACCTTCTTCTTCGCTCTGGTCATCATCTTTCTTGCCCTGGCCGCCCAGTTCGAATCCTTCCGCGACCCCATCATCATTCTGGTCACCGTGCCGATGTCGATCTGCGGCGCCCTTATCTTCATTAACCTGGGGGTTGGCGGTGCCAGTCTCAACATCTACACCGAGGTCGGCCTGGTCACCCTGATCGGCCTGATCAGCAAACACGGCATCCTCATCGTCGAGTTTGCCAACAATCTCCAGAAACAGGGGCACAGCAAACGCGAGGCAATCGAGTTGGCCGCCAGCATCCGGCTACGGCCGATCTTGATGACCACCGCGGCCATGGTCCTCGGGGTGGTGCCGCTGATCATCGCCACCGGCGCCGGAGCAGTCAGCCGCTTCAACATGGGACTGGTGATCGCAACCGGTCTTGCCATCGGCACCCTGTTCACCCTCTTTGTGGTGCCGGCCATGTACATGGTGCTGGCTGCCAGGCGCAATGGACAGGTTGTCTCCGAAGAGATGCCGGTCCGGGAGGATGGTATGGCAAACTGAGCCGTTTGTCCGGGGCTACGCAGGGAATTGTACTGAGCGCAATAGAACGGGCAGACCGGCCCTTTGAGGAATTGGTTCTGGAATGACGGGCCGGCCGGAAGCTGGGAAGAAAGAAAGGGGCAGCCCGAATATGCCTCGGAATCGGGCCAGCTCTCAGAGGCGGAGAATCAATTGGCAGACGCCGTTCCGGTCTCGAAATAAGCGCGGATGGACTTCACCAGATCGGGAATGGTGTACTGGGCGGGTTGGATGTCGACCTTCAGGCCCGCCTTTTCAACGGTGCGGGCGGTGATGGGTCCGATGGTGGCAATTCGCACGCCGGCCAGCAGCCGCTGCAGTTCGTCCCTGTCGGCGGCATTGAGCATGTAGAGAAAATTGGTCACGGTGGAGGAGCTGGTGAAGGTGACCACATCCACTTGCCGTTCCGCCAGTTCCCTGCGAAGCTCTTCGGTCTTGGCCTCCGGCCGGACGTTTCGGTAGACGGGTGCTACCTGCACCCGGGCACCGGCCTCCTGCAATTTCTCGGGAAGAACCTCACGGGCCTTGAGCGCGCGGGGGATGAGAATGGACTGCCCGGCCACCCCCTGGGCGATGAGGCTGGCAGCCAATCCCTCACCGGTGAACTCCTCGGGCAGGAGATCAGCCTTCACCCCATGGGCGAGCAACTCCTCGGCGGTGGTGGCTCCCACGGTGGCGATCCGCGGTCCTTTCAAGTCGCGGGCGTCCATCCCCTTCTCAAACAGCCGCGCAAAGAAAAATTTGATAGCATTGATGCTGGTGAAGACCAGCCACTGATGGGTACCAAGCCGCTCCAGTTCCTGATCGAGCTCCGCCCAACTTTCGGGAGGGGCCAGGGAGATGGTGGGCCACTCGAGACATTCAGCGCCCAGATCTTCGAGCCGGGCCACCAAGTCGCTCGCCTGTTCCCGGGTCCGGGTGATCAGAATGCGTCTGCCGAAAAGCGGCTTCTTCTCGAACCAATTGATCTTCTCGCGCAACCTGACCACCTCGCCCACTACTACCAGGGCGGGCGGTTTAATCCCCGCCTTACGAACCACTTCGGCGATGTCGGCCACCGTGCCCACCACCGAACACTGCTCCGGAGTAGAAGCCCAGCGCACCACCAGGGCCGGAGTTTTGGGGTCGCGTCCATGCTCGATCAGCCGCTCGGTAATGAGCGGGAGGTTCTTGATCCCCATATAGAACACTAGGGTGCCGATGCCGGTGGCCAGCTTGTCCCAGGCGATATTGCTGTCGGGCTTGGTGGGATCCTCGTGACCGGTGACAAAGGCCACCGAGGAAGTGTATTGCCGCTGGGTGATGGGTACCCCGGCATAGGTAGCGGCCGCAGTGGCCGAGGTGACACCGGGCACCACCTCGAAGGGGATGCCGGCATCCACCAATTCCTCGATCTCCTCACCACCCCTGCCGAAAATGAAGGGATCCCCCCCTTTAAGGCGCACCACCGTCTTGCCGGCCAGGGCGTGCTCCACCAGCATCCGGTTGATCTCGGCTTGGGTGTGGGTGTGCTTCACGCCGCCCTTCTTTCCGGCGTAAATCAGCTCGGCCTCCTTGGGCACGTGGTTGAGCAGCTTCTTGCTGGCTAGGTAATCATAGATGACCACCTCCGCCTTTTCGAGCAGGGCTCTGCCCTTCACCGTAATCAGGCTGGGATCGCCCGGGCCGGCCCCGATCAGGTAAACTTTGCCGGGAGCGAAGCTCCTGGCGCCTTTCTTGCGATCCGTAACCATCACAGGAAGTTCTACTCATAAATAAAGACCGGCCCGGCGCCCAGTGCCGTCCCTCTTTGCACATCGCGCTAATAACGGAGAAATCGTTTACGACCAGAAGAGTCGCGCGAGAAAAAACCTCTGAAACAGACCGGACCACCGGATTACTACACGGCTTATAGCTCAATAAGCGGTCACAGGTGCCGTAGATTTGCGCAAGCGCGACTGCCCGCTATAGCAGCGCTATGCGGGCGGGAGCGATCGCGCAAAGATGCGGTGCCTGTGGCCGCTTAGGGAATTCAAGCGAGGGGGCGGCCGTAAACCTCTGCCAGAATCCTTTGCCCGCCCATACCGAGCAGCTCTTCGGCCAGTTGTACCCCGAGGGTTGCGGCTTCCGCGGAAGGACCGGTCAACGAACGGCGCAGCAGCTCTCTGCCGTCCACCGAAGCGATGAGGCCGGTCACGATGAGTTCGCCCTCACGCAGCTCGGCAAAGGCTCCCAAAGGAACCTGGCAGCCGCCCTCCAGCCGCTTCAGAAAGGCGCGTTCGGCCTCAACCGCAACAGCGGTCTTCTCGTCGTGGAGAAAGGAAATCAAGTCATGGACCTCCGGGTCGTCCTTCCGCAGCTCGAGCCCCAAGGCGCCCTGGGCCACGGCAGGCAGCATCTCTTCCGGCGAAAAATGGGAGGTAACCCGCTCGCCCAGCCCGAGCCGGTTCAGACCGGCGGTGGCCAGGATAACGGCATCGAACTGTCCTTCGTCCAGCTTGCGCAGCCGAGTTTCCACGTTGCCGCGCAGATCTATGATCTCGAGATCGGGCCGGGAATTCGCGATCTGGGCCCGCCGCCGCAGGCTGCTGGTGCCGACCCGAGCTCCCTGCTTGAGCTCCGCCAGGGTAGTGCATTGATGAGAGATGAAGGCGTCTCGGGGATTCTCCCGCTTGGGAACCACTCCCAGGAATAGACCTTCTGGCAGCTCCGCCGGCACGTCCTTCATGCTGTGTACTTCCAGGTCCGCGTGAACGGCCAGGTCCGCCTCTCCGCGCAGCATGGATTCCTCGATCTCCTTGACGAAGAGGCCCTTGCCGCCGACCATGGCCAACGGCACGTCCGTGATCTTGTCACCCTTGGTGACGATCTTCACCAGCTCGACGGCGACCCCCGGATGGTGTGCCTCAATCTGATCCTTGATCCAAGTGCTCTGGGTCAGGGCCAGCATGCTTTTGCGGGTCGCGATCTTAATGAGTTTCTTCATCCCTGTTCCTTTTCGAAGCCGGTTGAATATACAAGCGCGCTATGCCGTACGGCCGGGTCGGGCAGCGGGCGGTGCCTCGACAAATAGCTTTTTCTCGATGGGTGATGATCCGAATTAATGGCAGGTGCTGCAGCTGCTCCCGGCACAGCCTGCGCATTTGCTGCCGGCGCCGGTTACGGTCTGTCCACCTTCCCCCTTTGAGCGGAAGGCAAAGGTGGACACTTGTTTTTCCAGGTCCGTGCTAGCGCAATGGGGACAAACCGGCCGATCGCTTCCCATTACCAGAGTTTCAAACTCCTTGCCGCAAACCCGGCAGACAAAATCGAACAAGGGCATAACTATATCCTCTTTCCGTTTATATTTCACGTCCGTTCAGCTTCGCAGAAAAATTATAAGCATGAAAACATAAAGAGCACAGCTGAAAACCAGATTGTCACTTCATTTCAACCAAATGGAAGATTCGGTGGTGCGATCCGATCGGTCCAATCAGGGCCGGGCGAGCCGATCGATCAAGGCGGCGACAAGAAGCGGAATCATCAGCTCATGATGCCCGGTGATGTTGTATCCTTTGCCGCCGCTCATGGTCGGCCGGTTGACTACGTTGGTGAGAGGCCGGTAATGGCGGATGAAATCAAAATTGGCAGTGGTGAATCGGTTTACGGCGTGGCCCAAGTTGCGCACAATGGTGAGGGCCTTAAGGAAAACTTCCGGGAGCAGCACGGCGGAACCCACATTCAGATAGGCGCCGCCCTCGAGCTCGGAGACCAGGCGACAGAAGACTTTGAAATCATGATGACTGGTCTGACCGATGGCTGCGCCGTCTGCCGAGGGGTGGATATGGACGATATCGGTGCCGATGGCCACATGGACGGTGACCGGAATATCGAGCCGTCGGGCCGTGGCAAGCAGACTCAGATGGTTAAAGGGGAGCTTCCTTTCAAGGAGATCCTCTCCCAGGGCCTGGCCCAGCCCTTTCCCCGTCGCCGCCCCGCGACAAATGGCCTCGTTGATCGTCTCCCCGGTTTCCCTGGCGGCACCAAAGGCCCCGGAACCGAGGAACTGTTCCACTTCCTCACTTGTCTTGCCGGCAAGAGCGATCTCGGTATCATGGACGATCCCAGCCCCGTTCAAGGCCAGGCCCGTGATGACCTTGCGCTCCATCAGGTCGATCAATACCGGGTTAAGGCCCACCTTGATAACGTGAGCGCCCATGCCCAGGAGGATTGGACGGTCCTTACGGTGGGCGGCGGCGAGACGCTCCACCAGTTCGGGGAATTCTATACCCAGCAACTGATCGGGAAGGGAGGCGAGCAGATCGCCAACTGTTGCGCCGGGCTGCACCGGCCGAGCAAAATTTTCGACCGTGACTTTGCTCGGCCGTTCATAGATCGAATAGGTATTGAGGCCTGTGAAATCGAGAGGCTCTTTCATCATCGGTTCCCAAACAGGACCTCGTCCACCAGCTGGCAGAGCAGGTGCTCGATCCAGAGATGGGCCTCCTGAATGTGCGGAGTGTGATCGGAGGGGACATTGAGGGCCAGATCCGCAAGCGACGACAGCTTGCCTCCGGAGCCGCCGGTGAGCACTGCCGTGCGCAGACCCAGCTTCTTCGCCTCGGTGACCGCCTTGAGGACGTTGGGCGAATTGCCGCTGGTAGAGATCCCCAGTGCGACATCGCCTTTCCTACCCAGGGCCTGGATTTGCTTGATGAAGATGTCGTCGAAGGAAAAATCGTTGCCGATGCTGGTCAGGATGGAACTGTCGGTGGTGAGAGCGATGGCAGGCAGCGGCTGTCGGTCGATGAGAAAACGGTTCACGAATTCCGCCGCCAGATGCTGGGCATCGGCAGCGCTGCCGCCGTTTCCGAAAATGATCAATTTGCCATCCTCCCTTATGCTGGCAACGATCCACTCCACCAAGGTAAGGAGGTGATCCCGCTGGCTGGCAGCAAAAGCCTCCTTGGCGGCGATGGAGCCCTTGAGACTCTCAGAGATGATCAGATCCATCATAATTCTCGAACCAAACGGGAAACATACAGAAGTCGGAGGCGCGGAGCCACAGCGAGGCCAGAATAGTCCAGCCCTTTGGCTTTGTCAATCCTCTGAATCCGTGACGAAAATCTAGCGTGAAACCGGTTCTGCGCGGTTGACTTCGCATGCCGGAAACAGCCGAGCCCGAATACTTTTCAGTGGCTAGGGGTGGTATGGGGAAACAAAGATTGCACTGTATTTCGGACGCCTGCGAGAGGGAGATGCAGAAAATCTCTGCTTACGGAAAGCATTTAATATCCGATAACCCGGATTGCGGCGAATCTGTAAAAGCGTTTAACGATCAAGGTTTTAATGATCAGCAAAAAACGGATTGGAGAAACTTGGCAATTTGCCGAAATACCGAAAGCTGTCTACCAAATGCTTCCTAGTTGGGCTGACTAACCTTTTTTTCCATCATCTCCATAACCGCGGGGTCTCCTGATCGCCGTGCTCGACAAACCGGTCGGGCAGCCCGAGTAGCCGGACTTGGCGTGGTTTGAGACCACGTTGAGCAAACAGTTCGAGCACCGCACTGCCGAATCCCCCCTTCCGCACACTTTCCTCAATGGTCACGACCAGGGCGGTTTTGGCGGCCCATTCGGCGATGAGATCGCCATCCAGGGGCCTTATAAACCGGGGGTTGATCACCGCAGCCTGGATCCCCATCTTTTCCAGGCCAGCAGCCGCCTCCAGGGCAGGATACACCCGGTTGCCGACAGGCAGCAGCAGTACGTCCTCACCTTCCCGCAGCATTTCCCCTTTGCCGAGCGGCAGCTTTTCGAGCGTTCCCGACAGATCTACCCCCTGGCCGGCACCCCGCGGGTATCGGACTGCCGCCGGTCCCGGATGGTAAATGGCGGTGTGAAGCATATGCTGCAGCTCGTTTTCGTCCTTAGGCGCCATCAGCACCATGTTGGGAATAAAGCGCAGGAAGGTGAGGTCGAATGCCCCGTGATGGGTGGGGCCGTCGTCACCCACCAAGCCGGCGCGGTCAATGGCGAAAGTCACCGGAAGATTAGGGAGGCAAACGTCGTGGATGATCTGGTCGAGGGAGCGCTGCAGGAAGGTGGAATAAACAGCCACCACCGGCAGCATCCCTTCGGTGGCCAAACCAGCTGCATAAGTTACTGCATGCTGCTCCGCGATGCCTACATCGAAGAAACGTTCCGGGAACCTTCCCTTTGCCCTTGGTGGTGAGAACATGGACCAGGATCGGCCCCTGACCGAACTCCTTCACGTTGCGCAAGGTCTCGATCAGGGTTTCCAACTGGTGGCCTGGAATGGGGCCGATGTATTCGAATTTGAGAGCCTCGAACAGCATACCCGGAGTGAAGAAACCCTTCAGGCTCTCCTCGCTCCTCTTGAGCACGGAAAGGATATTCTCCCCTACATTAGCGAAAGATTTGAGGAAATTCTCCATCTCGCGTTTGACTCGGACCATGGTGCGCCCGGTCAGCTTGCGGCTCAAGAAGGAAGAAAGTGCCCCCACATTGGGAGAGATGGACATCTCGTTGTCATTGAGGATAACAATGAGGTCCTTGCCGAGATGGCCTGCCTGATTCAACGCCTCAAAGGCCATGCCGCCGGTCATAGAACCATCTCCGATCACCGCGATCACTTTGTCGGTGTCGCCCTTGAGGTCCTTGGCGGTGGCTATCCCCAGACCGGCCGAGATGGAAGTGCTGCTGTGGCCGGTATCGAAGACGTCGTAAATGCTCTCTTCGCGCTTGGGAAAGCCGCTGATTCCCTGGTACTGGCGAATGGTATTGAATCGCTCTCGCCGACCGGTGATCAATTTGTGAGCATAACACTGATGCCCCACGTCCCAGATCAGTTTGTCGTATGGAGTGTCGAAAACATAGTGCAGAGCGATGGTCAGCTCGACCACTCCCAGACAGGGGGCGAGATGACCGCCCGTGCAGGAGACGGTCCGGATGATCTCTTGCCGGATTTCCTCGGCCAACGCTGGCAACTCGGTTTCCGGCAACCCCCGCAAATCAGAGGGAGAATTGATCTTTGTCAGCAAGGTGGAAGGTTCCGCCATTTCTTAATGCACTCCTGATGTGCCGAAATCTCACTCGATTTCAAGTAGTCCGAGTATAAATATACAGGGCCAACTCCCGGAGGGGGTCAGCCTGTGCGTCGAAACCAGCGAGAGCGGCCACCGCACCATTCACGGCCTCTTCGGCCCGGGCGCGGGTACCTTCTACGCCGAAAAAGGCTGGGTAGGTGGCCTTCTGCCGGTCGGCATCGGAACCTGCAGCCTTGCCCAGTTCCTCGGCCGAACCCACCACGTTCAGAAGGTCGTCGACGATCTGGAAGGCCAGGCCCACTTTCTGCCCGTAAGTTGTGAGGGACGCGAACTGTCCTTCATTGGCGCCGCCGATGATGGCGCCTGCCTGAATAGCGGCGGTGATCAGCGCGCCGGTTTTGCAACTATGAATGAACCTCAAGGTATCGAACTCGACTGCTTTGCCTTCGGCGGCCACATCGAGGGCTTGGCCGCCCACCATGCCAAGCGAGCCGGCGGCTTGGGCAACGAGATGGATCAGTCGCAGCCGATCGGCATCGCCAATATGATCCGAAAGGGTGGGATTGCTCAGAAGCTCGAAGGCGTAAGTCATTAGACCATCGCCGGCAAGGATTGCTTCAGCTTCGCCGAACACCACATGATTGGTGGGTTTGCCGCGCCTGAGGTCGTCATCGTCCATGGCCGGAAGATCGTCATGGATGAGAGAATAAGTGTGGATGCACTCGAATGCGCAGGCAATGGGCAGCAAAGGTATGGGCATACCGTTCAAGGCCTCGGCGGCCGCAATGCAGAGAATCGGCCGCACCCGTTTGCCGCCGGCAAAAAGACTGTACCGCATCGCCTTGATGTGATCAACCAGACGACTGTCGGCGGCCAGCATGTGCACTTCGAGGGCCTCTTCCACAATGGCCCGTTTCTGAGCGAGGTATTGCTTGATGTCCATGGATGCCTGGGATTGCATTGGGGAAAAGAGCTTCCTCATGGTTCATCGCCATTCGTCGACTGCTCGCCTTCGCCAAAAGGCACTGCAGTAAGCCCGCCGTCCTTCCTTAAC
>JARRJE010000195.1:0-4644 GCA_037379765.1 Deltaproteobacteria bacterium | reverse complement strand
CATCCTCAGCCGCTCGGGCCCGTCCGAGCTGATCGTTGCCAATCTCCTCGACCTGCTCCTGTTCAACGTAGTCGGCGGCCTGCTGGGCTGGCTGCGCAATCGGGAGGAGCAGCGGCAGAAAGAGCTGCGGCTGACAGGCGGCCTGGCGGCCATGGGGCGGGCGATCTCGGCCATCGCCCACGACATGAAGACGCCGCTGGTGGCGATCGGCGGCTTTTCCCAGCAGATCAAGTGCAAGCTGCACCCGGGGGATCCGGCCCGCCGGAAGCTCGATCTCATTCTCCAGCAGACCGACCGGCTGGACGCCCTGGTCAAGGACATGCTCTCCTTTGCCCGACCCCTGGAGCTCGACATCGCCCAGGCGGACCTCAACCGACTGGTGCATGAAACCCTGGAGGTTTCCCGGCCCACTGCCAGGAAACACGAAATCCTGTTTCGGGAGGAAACGACGGCCGGCGAGCTGCAAGCCCGCTTCGATCCCCACCGGCTACAACTGGCCCTGACCAACCTGGTAGTCAATGCGGTGGAAGCCTCGCCCGCCGGCGGCAAGGTGACCGTCCGCACAGGCCGGGACGGCGGCTGGGTCTCTATCGAGGTCATCGATGAAGGCAACGGCATTCCGCTCGGCAAACGGGAGGAAATTTTCAATCCCTTCGTCACCACCAAGGCGGGCGGCACCGGTCTGGGATTGCCCATTGTCAAACGAATCGTTGATGCCCACGGCGGCTCGCTCCAGATTCTCGACGGCAGGCGAACAGGCACCGTCTTCCGCGTCAGCCTGCCGCTGGCCGGCCCACCGGCATCGCAAAAGGCCGGCCGATGAGCATCTTTTCGGCGGCCCTCCTTCTGTTTCTGGTGATCGATCCCATCGGCAACATTCCCCTGTTTTTGATCATTCTCAAAGATTACGACCCTCCGGCCCAGCGGCGCATCATCGGCCGGGAACTGCTTTTCGCCCTTCTCTTTCTCCTGATCTTTCTGTTCAGCGGCCGGTACCTCCAGCCGATGCTTCACATCTCCGAGTCCTCACTCAGCATCGCCGGCGGCATCATCTTGTTTCTCATCGCCCTGCGGCTGATCTTTCCCAGCCCCGAGGGCGTGTTCTACGAGCGGATCGAAGGGGACCCCTTCATCGTACCCCTGGCGGTTCCCTTCATCGCCGGCCCCACCGCCCTGGCCGCGATTTCCTTCATCGTGACCAGGGATCCCGACCGCTGGCGGGAGTGGCTGCTGGCCCTTCTCCTTGCCTGGGCCCTTTCCGGGATCATCCTGTTTTCCTCGAGTTTTCTGGCCCGGTATCTGGGCCGGCGCGGCCTCATCGCCATCGAACGACTGATGGGGATGGTCCTTACTACCATGGCTGTACAGATGTTCATGAGCGGCGTCCGGCAATTCATCGGCACCCTTTGACGGAAATCCTTGTGGGATTTTTTCATAGAATGAATTGTCGGCCGAGCGAATGGCTTGCCTTTTGCCACAGCCGATCTCCTGTGTTACCATTTCCATAATGTTTGCAGCGGTCTTGGCTTCCATCGGATCAAGGAAAAGCGTTCCATGAAAATCGTTTCCCTCAACGACTTGCCGGAAGAGCCTGTCTCCCACAATCCGGAACTCAGGAAGAAGGTCATGCTCAAAGAGGGCGATCTGCCTGCCTGCTTCATGAAGTTTTCCCAGGCGCGCTTCACCTCCGGCCAGGCCGCCGGCGCCCACGCCCATGCCGACATGTATGAAGTTTTTCTGGTGGAGCAGGGTGAAGGGCTGATCCGGATCGGGAAGGCCGAACACCCGCTGCACCCGGGAACCTGCGCGGTGGCCGAGCCCGGCGAGACGCACGACCTCATCAACACCGGGTCAGCCGACCTGGTGATCACCTACTTCGGGGTGAAAACGACCTGACGCGCCACTTTCGGCGGCGACCGCTGTCGAACGATTTCATTTCGACATGCCCTTTGGCGCCGCTTCATCAGAACGTTCGCTTCCCCGGTCGGGAAGCCAACCGGCAGGAGGAAATTATCGTGAACCAGAAAGTCGGCTTTATCGGCCTGGGCACCATGGGAAAGCCCATGGCCCTCAACGTGCACGGAGCGGGATTTGCCCTGGGGGTCTACAACCGCTCACCGGAAAAGACCGAGCTTTTCAAGAAAAAATCCATTCCAGTGTTCGCTTCGCCCCGGGAACTGACCCAAGAGAGCGAAGCCGTGATCATCATGGTCACCGGCCCCGCAGACCTGCTGGGCGTGCTCCAAGGCGAAGAAGGAGTCCTGGCCGGATTGACGGCAGGCCAGACCATCATCAACATGAGCACCGTTTCACCGGTAGCAGCCGACGAAGCGGCCGCGATGGTGGCGGCGGCCGGCGGAACCTTCATCGACGCCCCGGTCTCCGGCACCAAAAAACCGGCCGAGGACTGCACCCTGGTTATTCTGGCCGGCGGGGACCGGGAGCTCTTGGAACGATACCAGTCTTTGCTGCTGACCATGGGCAAGAAAGTAGTCTACTGCGGCGAAGCCGGCATGGGCACCCGGATGAAGCTGGCAATCAATTTGTTTCTGGGCGGCATGATGCAATGCCTTGCCGAAGCCCTGGTACTGGGCGGCAAGCTGGGACTGGCTCCGGAGACCGTATTTGAAGCCCTCGAAGACGGCCCGCTCGCCGCGCCCTTTTATCGGCTCAAAGGCCAAATGATCCGGGCTGGAAGTTTTGACAAACAATTTTCCGTTGATCTGCTCCACAAGGACCTGAGCATTATTTTGGAGGCGGCCGGCAGTGCCGGGGTCATGCTGCCGGGAACGGCCGCGGTCCGGGAAACGACAAGCGGCGCCAAGGGCATGGGCCTGGGCGGTGAGGACATGGCCGCCGTGATCAAGGTTCTCGCCAAGAGCGCAGGTCTTGAGATTGGAGGCTAGGCCACAGTGAAAAAGCACATCCCTTTTGAATCTCTTGCCGCCGGGAAAAAAGAAATTTTCACCCTTTGGGTGACCTTGGTCCTACTGTCGTTGCCTTTTGGGACTGGTGCGGCACAAGCCGCACCCACCACCCCGGAACATCCTCCGGCTGTCGAAAAAAAGAATGAGTCAACGCCAGCAAAGGGGAAACACGGGCCGCCCCGGGTGCCGATGGAGGAAAAGATCGTCGCCACCAAACATTCTGCGGTGATCGACGGCAACAGGATCAATTACACAGTGCGCACCGGCACCCTGGTGCTGAAACAGGAGACCGGCAAACCGGAGGCCTCCGTCTTTTTCGTCGCCTACCTCAGGGACAACGTGCCGGACCCGAACAGCCGACCGATTACCTTCGCCTTTAACGGAGGCCCGGGCTCCTCGTCGGTTTGGCTCCATCTGGGCGCCCTTGGTCCGCGCCGCATCAAGATGGAGCAAGGGGGGCTGAAAACCCAACGGCCGCCTTTTACCCTGACCAACAACGAATATTCCATCCTCGATTTCACCGACCTCGTCTTCATCGATCCAGTGAGCACGGGGTACAGCCGGGCGGTCTCCGAGAAGGAGGCCAAAAAATTCCATGGGGTCCGGGAGGACGTCAGATCGGTCAGCGACTTCATCCGCCTTTACGTCACCCGGACCAAGCGCTGGCTGTCGCCCAAATTCCTGTTCGGCGAATCTTACGGCGCCACCCGTGCTGCCGGCCTGGCCCATGACATCCAGGAGCGGCAGGGCATGTACCTGAACGGCGTAGTGCTGATGTCCGCGGCTCTCAACTTCCAGACCATCTCCTTCGACAGGAGCAACGATCTGCCCTACATCCTCATTCTCCCTTCCTACACCGCCGCCGCCTGGTACCACCACCGGCTGCCCGAGGAACTGCAGCAACTGGATCTCCAGGCCGTCTTGGCGAAAGCCGAGCACTTCGCCCTCGGGGATTATGCCCAGGCCCTGCTGGCCGGGTCATCTTTGCCGGAGCCGAAAAGAAAGGAAATCGTGTCAACCCTCTCCCGTCTCACCGGGATCTCTGCCTCATATATCGAGCAGAGCCGCCTGCGGCTGCCCGCCTTTCACTTCGAAAAAGAGCTGCTGCGCGACAAGCAACAGATCATTGGCCGGTTCGATTCCCGCTTCACCGGGCCGGCGGAGGAGGAAACCAGCGATTTTCCGGATTATGATCCCAGCTATAGCGCGGTCCAAGGAATCTTCACCGCCGCCTTCAACGACTATGTCCGCGTCGATCTGGGGTTCAAGGAGAACCTGCCGTATGAAATCCTCAACCCCGGCCGGGTGCAGCCCTGGAATTACGGAAAGTACAAGAACCGCTATCTTGACGTCACCGGCGAACTGCAGGCCGCCATGCACCGCCAACCCGACCTCAAAGTGCTGTTCGCCACCGGCTACTTCGACCTGGCCACGCCATTTTTCGGGGAGCAGTACACCATCGACCATCTGGAGCTGACCCCGGACTTGCGCCGGAATGTGCTGGTCACCTACTACCGGGCCGGGCACATGATGTACCTGCATGAGCACTCGCTCGCCAAGCTCCGGCTGGACCTGATAGAATTTTACAGTGAGGCTCTGGGAAAAGAGGAAAGATGAGCCTGTCCGGAATGACGAGCCGATGATGGCCTGAGACGGCCGGCATCCATGAAGGTGCGGTTCTGCAGGCTTCCTTAGGAAGGGGCAAGGATGTTTTGTG
>JARRJE010000194.1:0-4648 GCA_037379765.1 Deltaproteobacteria bacterium | reverse complement strand
ATCAGTCTCGCGAGGACTACGCCGCCGTCGCCAGGGTCCTGCGGGAGGCTGATCTCCCCTGTACCCTTCATGCCCCATTTTACGATCTTGCGCCTGGTGCTTTCGACCGGGAGATCCGCCGGATAACACGGGAAAAGCTGCACCGGGCTTTTGAGCTCATCGCCATTTTTCAACCGCGCTCCGTTGTCTGCCATCTCAATTACGAGGAGAACAAACACGCCAACAAACAAGACGAGTGGTTCGACCATTCGCTCGACACTTGGCGGGAGCTCCTCGCCCTGGCCGAAGCCGGGCAAGCTCCCATCATGCTTGAAAATACTTATGAGCTCGGACCCGAGCATCACCGGCAGATGTTTACCGCTCTCCCCTCGCCTTTCCTTCGCTTCTGTCTCGATACGGGCCATACCCTCGCCTTTGCCAAAAACAGCTGGCGGGACTGGCTGCCCACCCTCGCCCCCTGGCTCGGTCAACTCCATTTGCATGACAATTCAGGTGATTCCGACGACCACCGGCCGATCGGCTCCGGAATCTTTGACTTTGCCGGCCTGTTCGGGTATCTCAAAGGTCATCGCCTCGAACCGATCGTCACCTTGGAGGTGAGAGACGAGGAGGGGCTATGGCAAAGCCTAGCAGCCTTGGAGAGGCTGAATTTTTGGGACTAGCAGAAGGTGTGATGTTAGGAGAGTGAGCCGGCGAGTAAGAGGGCGGACAGTCCAAATTGCTCACAGTTCCAGACCCACCCAACTACTCACCTTCTCACCCTCGCTCTTACCACCACAATAGTTGAAAATCCAATGAACGAAGCGCCCCCTGAAACACCCGCAGCCGGTCTTGTCCATCTGCACGTCCACACCCAGTACAGCCTGCTCGACGGGGCCATCCGCATCGATGACCTCCTGGCCAAGTGCAAGGAGTACGGGATGGAAGCAGTGGCCATCACCGATCACGGGGCCATGTTCGGGGCTTTAGAGTTTTACCTCAAGGCCAAGAAGGCCGGAATCAAGCCCATCATCGGCTGCGAGTTTTACATCGCCCCTGAATGCCGCACCGACCGCTCCGCCCGCTCCGCCGGCGAGGCCGCCTTCCACCTGGTGCTACTGGCCATGGACCTCACCGGCTACAAGAATCTCATGGAGCTGGCGAGCATCGCCCAGCTCGAAGGCTTCTACTACAAGCCCCGGATCGATAAGGAGGTCCTTGCCGCCCATCACGAAGGGCTCATCGCCCTCACCGCCTGCCTGCATGGCGCCATTCCTTACCGGATCGTGCAAGGAGACCTCGAAGGGGCCCGGCAGGAGGCCCGATTCTACCAGGATCTCTTCGGTGACCGATTGTATCTGGAAATGCAGGAAAACGGCATCCCGGAGCAGACCGTAGTCAACAACGGCCTCAAAGAGCTTTCAAGGGAACTGGGGATTCCACTGGTGGCCACCAACGACTGCCACTATCTCAACCGGGAGGAATCCCAGGCACACGAAGTGCTCCTCTGCATCCAGACCGGCAAGACCATCCATGATACCGGCCGCTTCCGCTTCTCCACCGACGAGCTCTTCTTCAAACCGCCGGCGGAGATGAAAAAGGCCTTTGCCCACACCCCGGAATCCCTGGCCGCCACTGCTGAGATCGCCGATCGCTGCAATCTGGAGCTTGAGTTCGGCAACCATTACTTTCCCATCTTCCCGGTACCCGAAGGAGAGACCCTCGATACCGTTTTCGAGCGGCAGGCCCGCGCCGGACTGGAGGAACGGCTTGCCGAGATCCGCGCGCTGGAGGGCCTTTCCTCCGAACAGGAGCAGGTCTACCGCAACCGGTTGGAGATGGAAATCGACGTCATCAAGAAGATGGGCTTTCCGGGCTACTTCCTGATCGTGGCCGACTTCATCAACTGGGCCAAAGGAAGGGAGATTCCGGTGGGTCCGGGCCGCGGCTCGGGCGCCGGGAGCCTCGCTGCCTACTGCCTGCGGATCACTGACATCGACCCCCTCCCCTACGGCCTTATCTTCGAGCGGTTCTTGAACATTGAGCGCAAAAGCATGCCCGATTTCGACGTCGACTTCTGCCAGGACCGGCGAGGCGAGGTGATCGAATACGTCAGGTCCAAATACGGCGGCGATGCCCACGTGGCCCAGATCGTCACCTACGGCACCATGAAGGCCCGCGCCGTCATCCGCGACGTAGGCCGGGCTCTGGGCATGTCCTTCGGCGAGGTGGACCGCATCGCCAAGCTTATCCCCGAGCAGCTCAAGATCACCATCAGAAAGGCAATGGAGGAGGAACCCCGGCTCCGAGAGGCTGTCAAACGTGATCCCCAAGTGGGGGAGCTGCTCACCATCGCCCAGACACTCGAAGGGCTGCACCGCCACACCTCGATCCACGCTGCCGGAGTGGTGATCTCGCCCGAGGCCATGGTCAATTACCTGCCCCTTTGCAAGGGACCCAAGGGCGAGATCCTCACCCAGTACGACATGGTCCACACCGAGCAGACCGGGCTCATCAAGTTCGACTTCCTGGGCCTGAAGACCCTCACTGTGATCGACCGGGCGGTGAAGCTCATTGAGGCGGACCGCGGCCATCGTCTCGACATCAACCAGGTGCCCCTTGACGACCCCAAGGCCTACGACATGCTCTGCCGAGGCGACGCCCTGGGAGTCTTCCAGTTGGAAAGCTCAGGGATGCGGGCCTTGCTCATGAAGATGAAGCCCGAGGTCTTCTCAGACCTCATCGCCCTGGTGGCCCTTTACCGGCCCGGGCCGCTCGAAAGCGGCATGGTCGATCAGTTCGTCGAGACCAAGCACGGCCGGATGGTGGCCCAGTATCCCTTGCCCCAGCTCGAGCCCATCCTGAAAGAGACTTACGGCGTCATCGTTTACCAGGAACAGGTGATGAAAATCGCCAACGTGCTTGCCAACTACACCCTGGGTGATGCCGACATGCTCCGGCGGGCCATGGGCAAAAAGAAGCCGGAGGTGATGGCGGCAGAGAAGGAAAAGTTCCTGGCCGGCTGCCGGGAAAACAGCATAGCTCAGGACAAGGCCGAATATATCTTCGATTTGATGGCCAAGTTCGCGGGCTACGGCTTCAACAAATCGCACAGCGCCGCTTACGCTTATGTAGCCTACCAGACCGCCTATCTCAAGGCCCACTATCCTTCCCAGTTCATGGCCGCCCTTCTCTCCTGCGACATGCACAACACCGACAAAGTGGTGATGTACATCAACGAGTGCAAGGAGCACGAGATCGAGGTGCTGCCTCCGGACATCAACGAGAGTTATCGTGATTTCACTGTCATCGAGGACCGCATTCGCTTCGGCCTGGCCGCGGTGAAGAACGTGGGCGGCGCCGCCCTCGACTCCATCATCGAGGAGAGGGAAAAGGAAGGGCCCTACCGGTCCCTGGACGATTTCTGCTGCCGGGTGGATTCCCGCCGGGTCAACAAGCGAGTGATCGAAAGCCTCATCAAGGCGGGCGCATTCGATTCCCTTGGCGCCCGGCGCTCGCAGCTTTTCGCCATTCTTGACCAAGCCATGGAGCAGGCCCAGGCCTCCCAGCGGGACAAGCTCTCCGGCCAGATCTCCCTTTTCGGCGCCACCGGGGGTGCCGCCGTTACTGCCGCTGCGGCCATCCCCCTGCCCGATGTCCCGGAATGGCCGGAGAAGGAAAAGCTCGCCCATGAAAAAGAAACGGTGGGCTTTTACATCACCGGTCATCCTCTGGACAACTTCCGCAAGGACTTCAAGGTGGTGGTGGACGTCGAGCTGGCGCGGATCGCCGACTGGGGGGAGGGGCAGCCTGTGCGGGTGGGGGGCATGATCCGCACCTTCAAGGAGCACAAGAGCAAAAAAGGCGACCGCATGGGCTTCGTGACCCTCGAGGACACCACCGGCGCGGTGGAGGTGGTGGTCTTCCCCGAAACCTTCCGCCAGTGCTCGCACCTCCTCACCGGCGTCGATCCCCTCATTATCCAGGGCACGGTCAAAAAAGACGAGCGGGGCACCAAGATCATCGCCGACGCGGTCGATCCCCTGACCGTTGCCCGGGAGAAATATATCGCTTCCGTCCGCATCCTCCTGCAGGCGGAAGGACTCGACCTCCGTTTGCTCGAAAACCTTAAGCGGACCGGCCGCCGGCATCACGGTCCGTGCCCGATCGCTTTCACCCTCCATTTCAAGGGAAGGGGGGAGGTGGACATCGAGGTGCCGGAGGACTTTACCGTCCGGCCCTGTTCCGAGTTCACCCGTGAGGTGGAGAGGATGCTGGGCTACCCTGCCGTTTCCTATCTGAAGAAGCCGGCAGAGATCAAAATGCACAATGGCAACGGCCGCAAGTGGCAAAAAAATTGATTGCCCAGCACGAAGTCGCCAGCGCTCCACACTCCACTCATTCCCGTCCGAGACAGCGTACGCAATCGGTCTTCATTCCATAAAATTTTTAAACTTCCATCTGTGATTTCTACCAAGCGCCATTCTTCAATTGACCTTTTTCGGCTTTGTCTCGTGAGAATGAATTTCAAAAAAATTTTTTCGTTTCTCTTCTCTGAAAATTATCCACATTCCGGTGACCTGAAGGACACCATTCGCCTGTAACTCCCGAATGACGCGGGATTGCGGCGAATTCCCTCTTGAGTTACGATCCCACCGACCGATAAGAA
>JARRJE010000193.1:0-4655 GCA_037379765.1 Deltaproteobacteria bacterium | reverse complement strand
GAGGACCCGGACGATCGGTTCGTGATTCCTTTCGGCTCCGTTTACCTCTGGCGCCATCCAGACGAAAACCTCCTGTTCCGCGCGGAACTGTCGGGACTTTACAATAACGTTTTCTACGCACCGAGTCCGACCGGCTGGGGACCGTTCGAGTGGGTCGCCACATTCAATAATTTTACCTTACCGTTCGCCCGCTCGGAGATCGTGGACGGCGAGAATCTGGAAAGCGAGGAGTTAACCTGGGGTTACGTGCGGCCGGGCTTCGGGCTGGGATATCGGCGCCAGACCTGGCCTGGCAAAGAGGACAACATGTTCGCGGTCGATTTGCTGATCGAGCCTGGCTTTGTTTATTTCGACAAGAGCAATGACGCGGCGGCCGATTTTGTCGCCCCCCATGACACCAGCGAAGTGCTCGGCCACCTGGAACTGCGCTGGGACTCCATGCTCCGAAACATTCTGTCGCGTCCCCATCGGGGTTTCGCTCTCGGCGCTGATGCGGTCTATGGTCACCGGTTTCAATGGGAGTCCTGGGGGATTGACAGTGAGGAGTCGGCGGGTGCGGGGCGCAATTATCAATACGTGACCGGCTATCTGGTGGCCGCCGGCGGCGTGCCCTTCGTGGCCAGCGAGCGTCATCGGCTGGTGGGGGCCTTTTACGGCGGCATCGGTCATCATCTCGACCGCTTCAATGCTCCCCGGGTGGGGGGCGGCCCCGCTCCAATGGGAGAGGAATACGGCTCTACCTATTGGCCGACCCTGCCCGGCGCAGCCTTCTGGGAATTCTTTCCGAGGAATTATGCCATCCTCCTCGGTGAATATCGATGGGAACCGCTCTTCTTCCTCTATTTTCACGTGCGGGGCTCGGTGGCTCGGCTCGACCGCCTGCGCCGGAACGACAGCGGCCAGGTTTACCATTCGGAGGACACCTTCGGCTCCATCGGCATCGGCACCACCTCCGGATTCTTCTTCGAAAGCCGCCTGTGTCTCGATTACAGCTACAACACCTCAGTAATCCGGGATGGTTCTTGGGGCGCGAATGCCGTAGTCCTTCGGATCTCCAAGACATTTTAAGAGAGAAGCATGATGGAGTGGCGCTGAAATGGTGCGAGATCGATCATTTCTAGATATTCCTCAGAATCGTCCTCAAGGCCGAAGGCCGGATTGAATCCATACCTCACGGCCTTGCTCAGCAGGCTAAATGGGCGCTGCATGACACCCTTCAGTGGCTCATAACCCTAAGGCCTCGCCAGCCAGGTCGAAAAGCTCCGGACGGACATAGATGACATAACCGAAGCTGCCTTGGCCGTCAGCCACCCCGGCTGCGGCATAGATATTGACATTGGCCCGGTAGAGTTTCTCATGGATTTCGGCCAGCGCCCCCAGCTCGTCGTCTCCTTGGACCAGCAAGGCGTAATGGGGTCCGTCGAGCCGGATACCGTCCCGCTTGGCCTCTGCCTGCAAGCGGTCCTCGTCATCAGGAAAGAGGGCCAGTTGAGTATGGTTGGGGCCGATGGGTACAACCGAAAAGGCCAGCAGATTGATCCCCAGTCCCGCCAGTTGTGAAAGCAACTTATAGGCCTCGCCCGGCTGATCGTATACCATGACATAAAAGTAGCCGGTACGTTTGACTGAAAATGCCATTTTTCCCCTCCTTGGGAACTACCGATCTCCAACCGGTGTTCGTCCTCTTTTCATGATTATAGCGTAACCAACTATCGAGACTAAAATCATTTGTCAGGCAGGGCGGAAGTAATTCCCTCCGCTTTGGCTATGAATATTCAATTCAGCGGCTGTCGTTCCCGAGGCACTTTGCTGCAAACCCCTCAGCGGCAAGGCTTGAATGAATTTCCCATTGCAAGCAGGAAGAAAGAGGGCTATAGATTCGAGGGCATTATTGGCGACTTGGCCGATCATTAAATTCGTGATGCATTTGTAGAAACGAAAAGCGGCGCACCAAGAAAAAGTGAGATATGACCCTCCCTGCCAGCAACTACGACGAAACCAAGATCAAGACGCTCAGCTCTATCGAGCACATCCGGCTGCGGCCCGGCATGTACATCGGCCGGCTGGGCAACGGCTCCCATCCCGATGACGGCATCTACATTCTGCTCAAGGAGGTGATTGACAACGGGGTGGATGAGTTCATCATGGGCGCCGGCAAGCGGATCGAGGTGACGATCAGCGAGGATGGCTCTGTGCAGGTGCGGGATTTCGGCCGGGGCATTCCCCTGGGCAAGCTCGTGGAATGCGTCTCGGTGATCAACACCGGGGCCAAGTACAACACCGATGTCTTCCAGTTCTCTGTGGGGTTGAACGGAGTGGGCACCAAAGCGGTGAACGCCCTTTCGGAGTGGTTCAAAGTGACCTCCTTCCGAGACGGCCAATTGGCCCGAGCCGTATTCTTCAACGGTGAGCTCCAGGAGCAAGAGCAGGGAAAGAGCAAGGAAAAGAACGGCACCCTGGTGGAGTTCCGCCCCGATTCCAACATCTTCGAAGATTACTCCTTCAATTTCGACTTCATCCGCAAGCGGCTTTGGCGCTACGCTTATCTGAATGCCGGGCTCAAGCTTTGCTTGGGCACCGAATGCTTCTATTCGGCCAACGGCCTCCTCGACCTGCTGGCAAGTGAAATCGACGGCGGCCAGCTTTACGAGCCTGTCCATTACAAAGACAAGACCCTGGAGTTCGCCTTCTCCCATACCGACGGTTACGGCGAGGCCTACTTTTCGTTCGTGAACGGGACTTACACCAACGAGGGCGGCACCCATCTTTCTGCCTTCCGGGAGGGTATTCTCAAAGGGATCAACGAGTTCTCCCCCAAGAAATTCTCTGGTGAAGACGTGCGAGAGGGCGTGGTCGGGGCGGTGGCGGTCAAGATCAAGGACCCCATCTTCGAGTCCCAGACCAAGAACAAGCTGGGAAACACCGAAATCCGCGCCTGGATCGTAAACAGGGTCAAGGACGAGCTTTCCGCCTTTCTCTACAAAAACACCGATATGGCCGAAGTGCTGCTTGAAAAAATCCAGCGAAGCGCCAAGTTCCGTAAAGACCTGCTGCACGTCCGCAAAGAGGCCAAGGCCAAGGCCAAGAAGGTGGCTCTCAAGGTCCCCAACCTCAAGGACTGCAAGTACCATCCAGCGCTGAACAAGCCGTCGCCCGCCGGCCGAGAGAACATGCTCTTCATCACCGAGGGTCAATCCGCCTCCGGCTCCATTGTCAGTGCCCGTGATCCCATGACCCAGGCCGTTTTCTCCCTCAAGGGCAAGCCCATGAACGTCTACGGCCAGCAATTGTCGCTCCTGTATAAGAACGATGAGATGTACAACATCATGCGAGCTCTGGACGTGGAAGATTCGGTGGAGAACCTGCGCTACGACAAGATCATCCTGGCCACCGATGCCGACGTCGACGGCCTGCACATCCGCAATTTGCTGCTCACCTTTTTCCTTTATTATTTCGAGGCGCTGATCAAGCGCGGCCATGTCTACATCCTGGAGACGCCCATTTTTCGGGTGCGCAACAAGGAAGTGACCATCTACTGTTATTCCGAGAAAGAGAAAAAGGCCGCCGAAAAGAAGCTGTCCGGCGGCGGCAAGATGAAGAAACCCGTGGAAATGACCCGTTTCAAGGGGCTGGGTGAAATTTCGCCCAAGGAATTTAAACAGTTCATCGGCCCGGACATGCGGCTGCAGCAAGTCAATATTGACCGGCTGAGCGAAGTGCCCAAAGTGCTCTCCTTCTACATGGGCAAGAACACCCCGGAGCGCAAACAGTACATCATGGAGCATCTGGTCGATTCTCTGATTGCGTTGAACGGCTGAAACGCCAGTTGCAGCCGGAAACGCTATCTCCTTATCTGATCAACTGAACAACCTTCCGATCTCGATCCATGGACAGCAACTACGGAGAGCTGCACAAATTGTTCGATGAGAATTTCATCGATTACACCTCCTACGTCGTCAAGGAGCGGGCGATCCCGGACGTTGCTGACGGCCTGAAGCCGGTGCAGCGCCGCATTCTTCAGACCCTCAGCAACATGGACGACGGCCGCTTTCACAAGGTGGCCAACGTAGTGGGGGAGGCGATGAAACTCCATCCCCACGGCGACGCTTCCATCTTCGCCGCGCTGGTCAACCTGGCCAACAAGGATTACCTCATTGACCGTCAGGGCAATTTCGGCAACATCTACACCGGCGATCAAGCCTCGGCCGCCCGCTATATCGAATGCCGGCTCTCGCCACTCGCCCGGGAGGCCCTGTTCAATAGGGATCTAACCGAGTACGTCGAATCCTACGACGGCCGGATGAAAGAGCCAGTGACCCTGCCTGCCAAAATACCGCTGCTCCTGATGCTTGGCGCCGAGGGCATCGCCGTGGGCATGGCCACCAAGATCATGCCTCACAATTTCTGCGAACTGCTCGCGGCCCAGAAGAAGATCCTGCGCGGTGAAGAATTCGAGGTGCTGCCCGATTTTCCCAAAGGCGGGATGCTCGATGCCTCCGGGTACGGCGGAGGGAACGGCCGGCTCAAGGTGCGAGCCCTCATCGAGGAAAAAGACGAGAAAACCATCCTCATCAAGGAAATTCCCCACACCACCACCACTGAGTCGCTCATCGAATCGATCGAGAAGGCGGCTCGGGCTGGCAAGATCAAAATGA
>JARRJE010000192.1:1761-6437 GCA_037379765.1 Deltaproteobacteria bacterium | reverse complement strand
GTTGGGAAGGCCGCGCTTTTCCGCCTCCGCGACCCACTCCTCGGCATAGTTGTTGCCGTTGAAAATGATCCGGCCGTGCTCCTTGAGAGTATCTTTCAGGATGGCCTTGATCTCGGCGTTTACGTCCTTGGCCTTCTCCAGGCGGGTGGCGATCTCATCCAGGGCCTCGGCGGCGATGGTGTTCAGCGCCACGTTGGGACCGGCGATCGACTGCGACGACCCCAGCATCCGGAACTCGAACTTATTGCCGGTGAAGGCGAATGGCGAGGTACGGTTGCGGTCAGTGTTGTCCTTGGGCAGCTCGGGCAGGGAGTCGACCCCGATCTTGAGGACGTCGCTGCCGCCCTTCTTGCTCACCTTGCCGCCGTTCGTGAGGCTGGCGAGCAGATCGGTGAGCTCCTGGCCCAGGAAGACGGAGATGATTGCGGGCGGCGCTTCATTGGCCCCCAGGCGGTGATCGTTTCCGGAGCTGCCGCAGGTGGCGCGCATGATATCGGCATGGGTATCCACCGCCTTGAGGAGGGCGCAGAGGAAAACCAGGAACTGGGCGTTTTCATCCGGCGTATTGCCGGGATCGAGCAGATTGATGCCGTCGTCGGTGCCCAGAGACCAGTTGTTGTGCTTGCCCGAGCCGTTGACCCCGTCGTACGGCTTTTCATGGAGCAGGCAGACCATGCCGTGGCGGAGCGCCACTTTCTGCATGGTCTCCATCACCAGCTGGTTATGGTCGGTGGCAATGTTGGTGGTGGCGAAAACCGGCGCCATCTCGTACTGGGCCGGGGCCACCTCGTTGTGCTTGGTCTTGGAGGTGATGCCCATCTTCCAGAGCTCGACATCCAGGTCCTTCATGAAGGCGGAAACCCGATCCTTGATGGCGCCGAAATACTGGTCTTCGAGCTCCTGACCCTTGGGCGCGGGAGCGCCGAAGAGGGTGCGGCCGCAGGTTATCAAATCGAGCCGTTGCAGATAGTATTCCTTTTCCACCAGGAAGTATTCCTGCTCCGCCCCCACGGTGGAGATGATGCGCTTGGAGGTGGTGTTGCCCATGGCCCGCAGCACCCGCAGGGCCTGTTTGGACACCGCCTCCATTGAGCGAAGCAGCGGGGTCTTCTTGTCAAGCGCCTCGCCTTTGTATGAGCAGAAAGCAGTCGGAATGGTGAGGGTGACGTTGCCGGCGGCATCTTCCTTCAGAAATGCAGGCGAGGTGCAGTCCCAGGCGGTGTAGCCGCGGGCCTCGAAGGTTGCCCGCAGGCCGCCGCTCGGAAACGACGAAGCGTCCGGCTCGCCCTGGATGAGCTGCTTGCCGGAGAACTCCATGATCACCCCGCCCTCGCTGGTGGGAGAGATGAAGGAGTCGTGCTTTTCGGCGGTGGCGCCGGTCAACGGCTGGAACCAGTGGGTGTAATGGGTGGCTCCCTTCTCGATGGCCCAATCCTTCATGGCGTTGGCTACCACCGCCGCCACCTCCGGCTTCAGGGCGGTGCCCAAGTCGATGGTTTGCCGCAGGGCCTTGTAGGTTTCCTTGGGAAGCCGTTCCTTCATCACCTTGCTGTTGAACACGTTGGTCCCGAACACCTCGGGAAGATTGGCCACATTGCGGCCGTTGATCTGGTTCTCCATCTTCTTTTTTCCTCCTCAGTCCATGGTTCTGAAGTAGTGAATGAACCCGCCCCTGTGCACGGAGGCGGGATTTGACCAGGCCCGGCAAACGTTTACCGGAACCTGGCTGGTTGCAACTTCCGGCGGCATCACTCGCGCCGCGATGATCCTCCTTTCAGCTTCAGGCCTTCTCTTTCACCGGCGCCGCCGCATAGAGCAAACTCTGGCGAATTTCCTCCTGCAAAACCGGATCGGAGATCTTCCGGCCGCCTGCATCCCGGACATAAAAGGCATCGATCGACTGCTCGGCCTGAGTGGCGATCTTGGCCCGGTGAATGTCGATGGCAAGCTCAGCCAAAGTATTGCTGATATCGTAGAGCAGACCGGATCGGTTCTCGGCATGCACCTCAACCACGGTGTAATGGTCCACGGCCGCGTTGTCGATCACCACCTGCGGCTGGGCCGAGCGCAGATGCCGCCGCCTGGAGTTGAGGAGCGGCAGCCGCCGTTTGTGGACCAGCCGGTGGGCCAGGGCCAGCCGGTTGGAGAGCACCAGATTGAGGTCCTTTTCCAGCTTGTTCCAGTCCTGATCGCGATACCCGTTGTCCAGGGAGGGATGCACGTGGATGACATCGACGGCGGTGTCGTCCGGCCAGGTGAAAATCTGGGCCGCCACCACCTCCAGGTTGTGAAGGGCGAGGGTGCCGCAGATGCGGGCCAAGAGTCCCGTGCGGTTCCTGGCCATGACAAGCAGCGACCAGTACTCGCCGCAATCGGTAGGCACGATGAGGGCCTGGCGCCGACCGAGGCCTGCGCGCAATTCCAGGTGGCGGACCACGGTCGCAGGGCTGAAGCTGAGGAAGTAGTCTTCCGGCAGTTCCTTGAGCCGGTCATCATCCCCGTGCAGGAGCCGCCGGACCTGCTCACGCATCCATTCCACCCCCTGACCGGCGTCGGGGTGTTTCAGGTCGGAGTCCTCCAGCAGGTGGGCGAGCTTGAGATAAAGCTCGAGGAGCAGGGCAGCCTTCCAATCGTTCCAGGCCGCCGGTCCGGTGGCGCGGGCGTCGGCGATGGTGAGCAGATAGAGCATGTGGAGGCGATCTGCATCCCCGATCTCCCGGGCACAGCGGATCAGGAAGGACTCATCCTCAAGATCGCGCCGGAGGGCGGTCTTCATCAGGAAGAGGTGATAGCGGATAAGAAAGACCAGGGTGTCGATCTCGGCCTCGGTCAAACCAAGTCGCTGGCCGATGATCCGGGCCAGAGCCGCTCCTTTTTCGGCGTGCTCGCTTCCCTGCCCCTTGCCGATGTCGTGCAGCAGGGCCGCCAAGGCCAGGATTTGGGGGGCCGCGACCTCAGCGGCGAGCGGCTCCTCTTCCCGGAGCTGTTCCAGTTCGGCCACCGTCTGCAGAAGATGACGGTCGACGGTAAAGACGTGGTAGACGTCATGCTGGGCCAGGGATTCCACCTGGCGGAATTCCGGAAGATAGGCGGTGAGGAGCCCGGTCTCGAGCATGGCGGTCAGCACCGGCAGCGGATCAGTGCAGCAAGTGAGAATTTCAAGAAAATTTTTGGCCAGACGGCGGGAGCGGCGCAGGCGGTCGGTAAGCAGGTGCAAATGGCTGTTGATCGCCTTTCTGGTCCGATGGTGGACCGGCCGGCCGGTGCGGGCCGCCTGCAAAAAGACCCGCATGAGAAGCTGGGGCTTGCCGGGCAGAAGGTCGGGATGCGCGAGATGGATGTGGCCGCGGCGCAGAGCAAGTCCCGGCTCCAGCTTTTTCCCCGTCTCCTCGGGACCGGCGGCAAGCACCTCCCCGGTATGCTCGAAAAAGAGGTCGGTGGCCACGGCAATGGTCTGGAGGTAGCGGTAAACTTCCCGCATGAAGTGCTCGACATCGAGGAAATCGCCGCTGCTGCGGTAGCCGAAGACCTTGGCCATTTCCTCCTGGTGCTCGAAGAAGAGCTGATCGTTCTTGCGTCCGCTCAGGTAATGGAGCTGGTTGCGAATGCGGATGAGACCCTCCCAGGCCTCCTCGATCTCCTCCCGTTCCCGGCTGGTTAGGAGGCCCGCTTCCTCGAGGCCGGTCAGGCCGTCGAGGCCGAAGACCACTTGTGCGGTCCAGAGCATGGCCTGGATATCCCGAAAGCCGCCGCGACTCTCCTTGATGTGCGGCTCGAGCAGATAGCTGTGCAGGCCGTAGCGGCTGTGGCGCTCCGTCCGCAACCTGTTCATCTCCTCGAAGAAATGCTGGCGCCGGCCCTCCACAAACTGGACACGGAAGGCGTCCTGCAGCTGCCGAAAGAGGGGGATGCTCCCCGTCACCAGCCGGGCATCGATCAGGGCCACCTGGAGGAAAAAATCCTGCTCGGCATCGCTCAGGCAGGCTCCCGGAGTGCGCACTGCATGCCCTACATCCAGACCGGCATCCCATAAGGGATAGAAGACGGCCTCGCTGACGGCGTCCAGGTTCTCCTGCACTTCGGGGGCGTGGAGCACCATAAGATCGATGTCTGAAAACGGATAGAGCTCACCGCGGCCATAACCGCCCAGCGCCACCAGGGCCACCCCTTCCCGGGCTTCGGGGCAGCCGGCGAAACATTGGGTCAGATAGGCATCGATGAGCTGAGTATGCTGCGTCAGCAGGGCCCGGCCATTCAGGCCTTGCTTCCACAGGGAGTCCAGGGCGTCGCGACGGGCGCGCAGCTCGCCCTTTCTCATTTCATGACCTCACCAGAAGCAAAAACTTGTCGCCATCTCCGACCGGTCTTTCAGCATTGCCGTCGACAGCGCAAAACGGCCCGAGTCTATCCCGTGTTGCACCGAGAACGGGCCTATCTTAAACGAGATGTGATGCTGCCCGGTCCTGACCTGTTTCATATGGCCTCGGGACCCTTTTCGCCGGTCCGCACTCGGACCACCTCCTCGATCGGCAGCACGAAAATCTTGCCGTCGCCGATCTTGCCGGTCTGGGCGGATTGGCGGATGGTTTCCACCACCTCCTCGGCCTGGTCGGCCCTCGTGATGATCTCCAGCTTCACCTTGGGGATGAAGTCGACCACGTACTCGGCGCCGCGGT
>JARRJE010000192.1:0-1695 GCA_037379765.1 Deltaproteobacteria bacterium | reverse complement strand
TTGATCCCGATTTCGTTGAGGGCCGCTTTCACGTCATCGAGCTTGAACGGTTTGATAATGGCCTCTATTTTCTTCATGCATCACTCCTTGCGGGAAGTGGAAAGCTGTCCCTAAAGCGCTTTGTCTCAGGTGCCGACAAATTGATCTCCGACGAGTGCTTAGGTGGTATAACCGATCTCGCTGTGCAGGCTGAGATCGAGCCCCTGGACCTCCTCTTCTTTCGCGACGCGCAACCCCACGGTCCAGTCGATAACCTTGAGAATGAGGAAGGTCACCGCCATGGAATAGGCAATGGCGGCTCCGGCACCCATGGCTTGAACTCCCAACTGCCCCGGGTTGCCGAAGAACAGACCATTGGCTCCGGCGGGATTGACTGCCACCGAGGCGAAGAGGCCGGTGGCCAGCGCGCCCCACAGGCCGCCGATGCCATGGACGCCGACGACATCGAGCGCATCATCGTAACCGAAAAGATTCTTGGCAAGCACCGCCAGGTAACAGAGAGCGCCGGCGACCAGACCGATGATGATGGCGCTGATCGGCCCCACAAAACCGGCAGCCGGTGTGATGGCCACCAGACCCGCCAACGCTCCGGAGGCGGCGCCAAGGGTGGTGGGTTTTCCCTTGATGATGGTCTCGATAATGATCCAGGAGAGGGCCGCAGCACCAGTAGCGACCTGGGTGGTAAAGAAAGCCAGGACGGCGGTATCGCTGGCGGCCAGAGCGCTGCCCGCGTTGAAACCGAACCAGCCGAACCAGAGGATTCCCGCTCCCAGAATGGTCATGGGCAGGTTATGGGGATGGAAAGGCTCCCGCCCCCAACCGTGCCGCTTGCCAAGAACCAGGGCCGCAGCCAGGGCAGCTGCCCCGGAGTTGATGTGGATGACGGTGCCGCCTGCGAAATCGAGGGCGCCGCGCGCGCCCAGCCAGCCCCCGCCCCAGACCCAATGGCAGACAGGAAGGTAAACCAGTGTGGACCACAGGGTGGTGAAAAGCAAAAAGGCGGTGAACTTCATCCGCTCGGCAAAGGCGCCGGTGATGAGTGCCGGGGTGATGATGGCAAACATCAACTGGAAGGCGCAAAAGAGCAGATGCGGAATCGTCTTCGCATAGGGTCCCGGGGTCAGTCCGACGTGACTCAATCCGACCCAGCTCAAATTGCCGATGAAGCCGCCCACGTCCGGCCCAAAGGCCAGCGAGTAGCCATAGAAAACCCAGACCAGAGAAATCAGCCCTAGACAGATGAAGCTTTGCATGATTGTGGCCAGCACGTTTTTGGAACGTACCAACCCGCCGTAGAAAAGGGCCAAGCCCGGGGTCATCACCATGACCAGGGCGGTGGCCACCAACATGAATGCCGTATCTCCCGTGTTCATTCCCTCTTCCTTATTACGGTATTAAAGATGGGCAGGTTGGGGCTTGCTGCAACCGAACAGCCCAAGTGACCGGGTGTCTGGCGCCAAGGGCGATTTCCCGGAGAGATCGCCTTCCTCAAACGAACGGGTCCCGTTCGCCCGGGAAAAAGCAAATGATGTGCCGCTCCTGTTTAATTTTTCTAACTTATTGTTACGAAAGAATATATTTTATTGAATGGCGCGGCATGGAGGGCTTAAAGTTACATTTTGGTAATATCTGTGAAGGACTTAGACAAAAATGTAATACAGAAAGAATAATCGGAGGAGTATATGGCTCGGACGA
>JARRJE010000191.1:0-8590 GCA_037379765.1 Deltaproteobacteria bacterium | reverse complement strand
GATTCTCCCTTTCTCCCTGCTTTCCGCCGCCTTGTTCCTTGGCGGTGCCGCTTTCGGTTATCTGGCCGTTTTCCCCTCCGCCTTCCGTTTTCTCATGGGGTACACCACCGACTACCTGAGCCCGCTGCCAACAGTGAGTGAATATTTTTCCTTGAGCCTCCGGCTGCTGATCGCCTTCGGCGTGATTTTCGAGTTGCCCATTTTTATGGTGATGCTTGCCAAGATCGGCATCGTCGATGTCCCCTTTCTCAGAAAAAATCGTCGCTACGCCATCCTCCTTGCCTTTGTCTTCGGCGCCATTCTCACTCCTCCAGACGTAGCCAGCCAGCTCCTCATGGCCGGGCCGCTGGTGATTCTGTATGAGATCAGCATCGGTGCGGTGTGGCTGTTCGGGAGGAAAAAGTTCGTGGGATCCGAGACCGGACTGAAAAAGGAGGAATAAAGTCAGGTTATTCTTGGTGCGATCCTCGGGTTTTGGGAGTGAAAGGTTGTGGATTGCTCTCGGTGAGAATCGGGATCTTCTTCAACGCTAACTTATCGGGAATTAATGCCGTTGTTGGGTCGTGTTGATGTTGACCGGGAAGGAGCGCTAGGTCTGTGGGGATAAACCCGCGTTCCTTGAAACTGCGCTCGGGGAAGATTCCATCAGTTGTATCTCCACTCCACCAGGCTTGGCCTCGTGATATGGCAGTTCAGAAAAGGGGTGAGCAGTAGCTGAGTCTCCACGGATTGGTTTTTTGGCTGCATCGGGAAAAAGCGCTATAATTGCAGGATGGAACTATATCGATGGCTAAATGTTTTCATCGCATCTGTCGCATTGACATCTCGGTGAGAATTTGACCATCGGTGAAAATGAAAGTGGTGCGGTCAAACGTTTATCGTCAGAGAGGGGTCCGGATAGAAAGCGAGTGTATACTCGGCTGTGTTGGCTGCTTTATTTTCAAGCCGCCGCAAAAACATATGTTCATGAGGGCGCGGTACAAATCGGCAAAAAACGGTACTCTAATGGCGCGGCCTCGTATCAGTTCAGTCCACGCCTTCATTTATTACTACTGTTGGGAGACAATACCATCATCGGTATCGTCTGCAACATCGGACCAGAAACTGATATCGGAAGAAATTGTGTTTCCTTGATCAATTGTTTCATAGCTCGGGAACGAAGGTCCTAGCCGGGTGCGTGGATAATACGTGCACATGTGACAATCGGAGAAGGGCAAGCGTGAAGCTCAGTAGAGTGGTCAAAAAGGACGTCGAAATATACACATCCGTCTTCCGGCAGTTTGCCAGAGATCATCAACCCAACTTATTCGAGTATGAGGTCCGTAGGAGAAAACCGTGTGATGCCAAAAGATGATCCAGTACATGAAAAAACACGGCGAAGGTTGATACCCCAAAGAAATGGGAGGTATGGAGGTGTTCCTACAGCCTGAACGGTGGTTGGCCAAGGAGTTCGAGAGATTTCAGACAGAAGATGGGCAACTCGAAATCATCCCCCACACCGGGGAAGTCGTTCCAGATAGCTATCTTTCCCAGATTTACAGGAGAATTGTCCGTGAAAGGACGGTCTATAAAACATTCTACGACGGTTCGGTGCAGAATACTCGCGACTTTGTTGATTTTGTAAAAAGTGATAAAAACAAGTTTTTCATCGTCAACTACCGTGGAAAAGAGGCGGGTTTCTTCTGGTTGACGGAATTCGTTGCAAAGACCGCTTTTATCAACTACTGCTTATTCAATGAATTTTGGGGTAAGGAAGGATGGCAGATAAGCAATAACTGTCTTGATATAATCTTGAACCAAAAGAATAAGCATGATGAATATAAGATTGACGTGCTCCTTGGCTTGACACCTGCCACCAATAAACTGGCCATGAAGTTTCTGGTGAAAAATGGGATGAAGGTGATTGGCAGAGTGCCGAAACTCGTTTTCGATTATAACGAAGGTGCAAAAGTTGACGGCGTTCTCGCTTATAAGGGGAGAGACGTGGATTCAAAGATAACTTTTCCTGACTTTTTTCCTTTTCATTGAATATGGATCTCCTGAAATCGGTCCTGAAAAGAGAAAGATGCTGAAACGCCGATTGCCACCATCCCCTCCCACAAATAATGCCTATTCCAGGAAATTGCGTCCACCATTAAGGAACTGGCTGGAAATCGGCCAGAGGGCGCCGCATAGTCCGCCTATCAGTTAAACTTCTTCTGAGATGTTTCAAATTTTCACCGGCAGGATGGCTTGCCAACCACGTATTCTTTTCTATACAATGCAACAATGCATTGAGTGCTTCGGCGTACCGGCATTTCTTCCAGCAATTTCCAATCGAAACCCAAAATAGATCCTCTCGCTGGAGAAGAAAAAATCCGGGGCCTGCATCGAATCGGTGGCTTTTGGGCTTGACAACTTCCCGCCCTCTACTATATGGTTTTGCGGATTCACACCTTTAATGAATGAAGATTCACTAAATGATTTGTATAGGATAACTGGCTGTTTTCGTTTCTAAAAACTTGAAAAGGAGAGAAGCACCATGTCCCAATTAGTCCCCCCTCATGGAGGAAAAGGCCTGGTTACCTGCCTGCTGCATGGCAATGAGCTCGAGTCCGAGAAGCAGAAGGCCGCCGGTCTGAAGAAGATCCAAATCAGCGCCCGGGCCAAAGGCGACCTGATCATGATGGGCATCGGCGGATTCAGCCCGCTGAACGGTTTCATAGGCAAGGCCGACTGGGAATCCGTCTGCAAGAACTTCACCTTGGCCGACGGCACCTTCTGGCCGGTGCCGATCACCCTCGATTGCAGCAAGGCCGATGCCGACTCCATCAATGTCGACGAGGAGATCGCCCTCGAGCACAATGGCGAAATTTTCGCCACCATGAAGGTCACCGAGAAGTACGAGATGACCGAAGAGCGCAAGAAATGGGAGTGCGAGCTGGTCTTCAAAGGCAACGGCGAAGAGAGCGCCGACGACAAGTTCTGGAAGATCGCCATGGAAGATCATCCCGGCGTCCAGATGGTCATGAACCAGAAGGAATTCAACCTGGCCGGACCGGTGAAGGTCCTTTCTCAGGGCGATTATCCGACCAAGTACAAGGGAGTTTATCTCACTCCGGCCGAAACCCGCGCCATGTTCGAGGAGCGGGGCTGGAAAGAGGTTGCCGCCCTCCAGTTGCGGAATCCCATGCATCGTTCTCATGAGTTCCTGGCCAAAATCGCCATCGAGGTATGCGACGGCGTTCTGATCCACTCCCTCATCGGTAACCTGAAGCCCGGCGATATTCCTGCCGATGTTCGGGTCAAGGCCATCGATACTCTGGTCGACCAATACTTCGTGAAGGACAATGTCATCCAGGCCGGTTATCCCCTCGACATGCGTTATGCCGGTCCCCGCGAGGGCCTGCTGCATGCCACCTTCCGTCAGAACTACGGTGTGAGCCGGATGATCATCGGCCGCGACCACGCCGGCGTGGGCGACTTCTACGGCCTGTTCGAGGCCCAGGAGATCTTCGACCGTATTCCGCAGCCCTCTGATCCGGGCAAGCGGCTCCTCTGCACGCCGCTCAAGATCGACTGGACCTTCTACTGCTTCAAGTGCGACGGCATGGCTTCTCTGCGGACCTGCCCGCACACCAAGGAAGATCGCGTCATCCTTTCCGGGACCAAGCTGCGGAAGGCCCTCTCCGAGGGTGCCGAGATTCCGGACCACTTCGGCCGCGAAGAGGTTCTGGTCATTCTCCGCGCGTACTACGAGGGCTTGACCGAGAAGGTCGAGGTCAAGATGCAGGGTGCCGCCTCCGGCGACCAGATGAAGTAAGCTGCATCTGCAAATTCTGTTGAGAAAAAAGGGGAGGTGCCTCGGGGCATCTCCCTTTTTTTCTCTGCCCGCTCAGTCCGTCAGCGATTGAGCAGCGTGCTGTAAGTGTCTTCGGCAGTGATGGCGCCGAGCACCCGTTTGCCCATGGCCGGGTGGGCAAGCACGTCCCGCGGCATGTAATGGCCGCGGCCGACGATGTACATCAGCAGATTGCCCAGCTCGAAGATATCCAGGGCGAAAGGCCGCTCCGGCAGGTAGAAGTCGTAGTCGAAATCGATCCACCGGAAGAGCCCGGTGTCGTACTCGACAAAAAGATGATCGCGGCGGATGTCTCCATGGCGCATCCCCCGGGCATGGATAAGAGCAATGGCCCGGGTGCATTCGAGAAACTGGGCCAACAGCGCCGGTAATTGCTCCTTGAAATACTCCCGGTGGTTCCCTTCGAACCGGTGGAGAAATTTATCCAGCCGCCGGCCGAAGATCACATCGAGGATGCGCACCGGATTGCCCACGGCATCTGGGGCCGCATGGCCCTGCATGAAGTGGGGATGTCCTTTGATCAGCTCCAGGATGGCGGCTTCTTTTTCCGGATTGCGGAAGCAGGGGATCGTGAATTGCCCGACGGTTACCGTGAAGGTTTCGTAAAAGACAAGTTTAAGAATGTGCTGCGAACCCGATTCGAGATCAAGGCAGCGCGGAACCCACTGCTTGGGTTGCTCGTCCACACCGAAGCGGCCCTCCCGGGTGTAACCGGTCACCAGGAAGTAGCGATTGTCCACGTGGATGACGTCGCCATAGTCGATGGCAGTGAAGTCGGTTGTGTCGGTGAAGACCTTCTGCCGTCGCCGCAGACTTCGGCTCGCCGGGTGAGCCTTTAGGAGGGCGGCGATATGGCGGGGGAGGACAGCCGTGTTTTCGGGCATTAGTTACAAAACTGAAATGCAATTCGGTCGTTCTGTTTCTGCCGGCGGACTGGCAGGTTCCTTTCCGGGATTCCTTTTCTCTCATGGTACTCCATGGAAGAGAAGGAATTCAAAATATTGAAAAAGCGGCAGGGGGACACGACCACAGAGCAACTTCGAGGCCGAAGCTGCTCGGAAAACAATGATGAAAACTTTGCGGCGATGGCCTCATCTTTTTATAATCGGCTGTCATTGCCAACGGCATAAGTTTAAGTAAGGGAAACGAGCTATGAAAGAAATCCAGGTAGGGCTGGGCGAGAGAGCTTATCCGCTTATCATCAGAGAAGGGGGGCTTTCAACAGTTGGAAGCGACCTCCAAAGGCGGGGCATCGGCAAGCGCTACGTGGTGGTAGCCGATGAGTATGTGAACAGCTTATACGGTGAAAATCTGCTCGCCAACCTGCAGCAGGCCGACCTTGCGGCCGAATTGCTGACCTTTCCTCGAGGGGAGGCGAGCAAGAACCTCGCCACTGTCGGCGATCTGGCCAGTCGTTTGGCGCAGTTGGGGATCGATCGCAAGGATGCATTGGTCGCTCTCGGCGGGGGGGTTACCGGTGACCTCACCGGCTTTCTTGCGGCGATCTATATGCGTGGCATCCCTTTCGTTCAGGTGCCCACCTCCCTGTTGGCCCAGGTGGACAGCTCGGTGGGCGGCAAAACTGGTGTCGATATCCCGGAGGGCAAGAACCTGATCGGCGCCTTCTATCAGCCCCGCGTCGTCTATATCGATCCCAAGGTGCTGCTTTCCCTCCCGGAAGAAGAAATGCTCAATGGCCTCGCCGAGGTCATCAAGTACGGCGTCATTTACGATGCTGATTTTTTTCAATTTTTGGTCGCGAGGCGTGAGGCCGTTCTCCAGCGCGACTTGGACGTTCTTGAGGAAGTAATCGGCCGCTGCTGCGCGATCAAAGCGGAGGTGGTGGCGGCCGATGAGCGGGAGGCCGACCTCAGGCGGATTCTCAACTTCGGCCACACTCTCGGCCACGCCGTCGAAGCGGCTTCCGGGTATGGCCTGGCCCACGGCTTGGCAGTGGCTATCGGCATGATCGCGGCCGCGGAGTTGGCGGTGGCCATGGACCTGTTGCCCCGGTCGGAAGCGGACCAGCTCCGGGAGGTGGTGACCGCCTACGGCCTGCCGGCCACCATCCCTCAAGGTTTGGCGACGGAAGCCATCAGAGGCTACTTGAAGACGGACAAGAAAACGATCGCAGGCCGGCCTTTTTTCGTCCTTCCCACCCGCATCGGCTCTGTGACCATCACCGATCAGGTTCCCGAGGAGCTGATCGAGCAGGTGATCGACCGGTTGAAGCGGCTTAAATTCAGCAAAAGTGGTGGTCAAGCGTTGTAAGTAGCAGTCAGTATTCGGCTATCAGCCGTGGGCTCGAAAACTGAATTCATAGTTATTATCGATTTCAGACTTTGATCGTTATTACTTGCTATTTTCCCCCATCATCAGCCGGGTGATGTACGAGTCCAGCTCGTCCGCCAGCCGACGGTTGTCGAGCAGCAGAGAAAATTCGTGATTATGGGCGAGCGCGGAATGAGTCAGGTTGTGGCTGCCTATAAAACAGAACCGGTTGTCGATTACCACCAGCTTGGCATGAGTGGTGATGTGAGGGTTGTCGAAAACAACCTTGATTCCGTTACGGCGGAGGATCTTGGCCACCCGGTTGTTCTCCCGGTTGAGAGACTGGTCGTAATCGGAACGTTCCAAAAGCACTTGTACCGCCAACCCCCGTCCGGCGGCAGCGGTGAGCTCTTTGAGGATGGCTGCCGACCGGTTTTCAGGGGAGTCGGTGATCTTGAAGAGGAACATGGCGATCTCGATCCGGTGCTCCGCCCTTTGGAGATACTGGTGCAGGGTTTCGTAATAAGCGGTGTCCTCTAATGGGACGATTTCCCCAGGCAAGGTCCCGAAGATGCGGGTTTGCACTTGGAGGCCAGAGTCGGCAGGCCATCCCTCCCTTGTCTCGCGTCGCAGCGTAGAAGGGCCGGTCAAGCTCAGGTAGGGCTTGATCGCTTCGAAGGTGCTCTTGCCGATGGCCTTGCTGGCGAGTAGCTCATCGAGGCTCTTGAAACCTCCGTGACGGTGCCGGTAGTCGAGGATGGCCCGGGCCCTGGTCTCGGCGATGAAGGGCAGGAGCTGCAACTGCTCCGGAGTGGCGGTATTCACGTTAAGATGTCCGCTCAAAGCCCAGGCGGTGGGTGAGAAGATCAAGAATACCAATAGCAGTGCCGTCATGCCGGAGAATTTTTCCTTGCCTGAACACCCGGAAATTTTCATCATTCCTCCTTGCCTGCCATTTCGGGCCCCGATGTGAAAGAGGGCCCGGTGCTCAGGGAGGGAGTTAGTACCCCGCGTCCAAGAGAAATTACCTCATTCCGGCCGATGCCCTTCTTCTTTTCGGCCTTTTTTACCTCACACCTTGAGTCTGGCAGTTTGCGCCTCTTTTTATTTCGGCCACCAATCAGGCTTGAGACGGCGGATTACGTTGAAGCCTCCTCCAAGGCCTAAAGTGTTAGTGTATCCCACGCTTTCCAGAAAATTCTGTACCTCGTAAGAGCGGGTGCACGCATCGCAGATGATGACGAGCCGCTTGTCGGCGGGCAGCTCCTGGTAGCGGTGCCGGACCTGGTCATAAGGGACGCCCAGCCAGCGGTCGCCGTACTGATCGAGGAACGGCTGAACTTCCTTGGGATGCCGCACGTCGAGGGCCACCCAATCGGGGGCAAGGGAGGGATCGTTCATCCAGGCCTGGAAGTCATCGATGGAGCAGTATCGTAAGCGGCCAGAGGCCAGATTGTCGGCGACGTTGGCCGTGGCGTTAAGGGCGTCGAGGGCGGTGGAGAAGGGCGGGGCGTAAGCCATTTCCAGTTTGCTGAAGTCCTCGATGTTGCCCCCTTTGGCAAGGAGGGCGGCAGCGGCGTTGATCCGGGCGAGCACGCCGTCGCCCATAGGGCCGAATCCCTGGACTCCCAGCACCCGGCGGCTTTTGCGATCGAAAACCATCTCCAGAGGCATGACCGATTGTTCGGGGAAGAAATGGGCCCGGTCGGATTGGGCGGTGATCGCCGCCGCGGCGTCGAACCCTTCGCGACGGGCGCCCTCCAGGGTGAGGCCGGTGGCGCCCACGCTCACCTCGAACGCCTTCATGATGAAGCTGCCCACCACTCCCTCGAAGGTGGAAGGGATGCCGGCCAGATTATCGGCCACGATCCGGCCCTGGCGGTTGGCCACCGAGCCGAGGGGTGCGTAGCATTTCGTGCCGCTGACTAGATTGAGAACCTCGACGCAGTCGCCGGCGGCGTAAATGTCCCGGTCCGAAGTTTGCAGCCGGTTGTTGATCACGATGCCGCCGCGGGGACTGACCAGCAGACCGGCATCCCGGGCCAGATCGTCGCGGGGCCTGACCCCGGCGGCCATGACCACGATGTCGGCATCCAGGCTGCGCGTGGCGGTTACCACCCGATAGGCGCAGCCCTCGCCGGTCTCAATGCGCTCGGCGCCCTCGCCGGTGTGGACTGCGACCCCCTTGTCCTGCAGATGCCGGGCCAGCATCCCGGCAAAGGGGCGGTCAAGGAGATTGGGGAGGAGCTGGTCCATGAATTCGATGAGGGTGGTCTCCACTCCCCAGAGATCGGTGAACGCCTCGGCCATTTCGATGCCGATGGCTCCGCCGCCGATCACCACCGCCTTGCCCACCTCTCCCTTGGCGAGTCGTTCTTTAATGGCAATCGCCTTGTGCAGGTCGCTGATGACGAATACGCCGGGCAGGTCGGTGCCCGCAATCGGCAGCACGTTGGGACGGCTGCCGGTGGCGAGCAC